>CAZYYF010000023.1:8658-11754 GCA_964650875.1 uncultured bacterium | reverse complement strand
ATGCAGAAAAAATGGCATGAAACTTTATTTAAAAGGCAGGAGATGTGAAACAGTGAAATGTCCTGTTGACAAAAGGGAGAAAAAGGTAAAAAAGTTTATCAAACGTAAAAAAATATCTGAATATGGCATACAGCTTATGGAAAAAAATAAAGTTAAGGTTTATTATGGGGTATTTGAACAACAGTTCAGAAGATATTTTGAACTTGCCAAGAGAACTCCTGGCATTACAGGTGAAACATTGCTACAACTTCTTGAAAGGCGTCTTGATAATGTGGTTTTTAGAGCAAACTGGTTTTATTCTCGAAGGATGTCAAAACAGGTTATAAACCACGGCGACATACTTGTTAATGGCAAGAAGGTGGATAGACCCGGCTATATTGTTGATATAGATGATGAAATACAATTAAAACCCAACAGCAAATATGCCAAAATGGTTAAAGAGAATATAGAGGAATATAAACAACATATTGTTCCATCTTTTCTTGATGTTGATAATGAACGATATAAGATAAAAGTTTTGAGATATCCTATAAGAGCTGAGGTATCTTTGCCTATAGAAGAACAACTAATTATCAATTTATATTCTAAATAAATAATAAGAGGGGTGAGAAGATGAAAGATTTTCAATTTCCAGAGAAGTTTGTTTGGGAACAGGAGACATATAAACCCAATTACGGGAAACTAACGATAGAACCTCTTATTAGAGGATACGGGGTTACGGTAGGAAATGCATTGAGAAGGGTTTTACTTTCTTCCTTATGGGGGGTTGCTATAACTTCGGTCAGGATAGATGGTGTTTTTCACGAGTTCACAAAAGTTGAGGGAATAAAGGAAGACATGGTGGAAGTTTTGATGAATATAAAACAGATAAGATTAAAACCCAATATCACTGATTTTCCGCATGAAATAAATCTGCAGATAGAAACCACTGGACCTATTACAGCGTCAGACCTCATTTCTGACAGCAGTATGGAGGTTCTTAATAAAAACCTTCATATTATGACATTGATGCAGAAAAAGAAGTTTTCAATCAGCCTGGAGATTACAGAAGGTAGAGGTTATGTTTCAAACGAAAACATAAAAAGGAGTAAAGGTTCTTCTATGCCTTTGGGTACTATGTTGATTGACGGTATTTATTCTCCTGTTACAAAGGTTACCTACAATGTTGAAAATATACTTTATAAGACATCCCATGACTATGAAAAACTGACTGTAGAGCTCTATACAACAGGAGCAATTAGTCCACAGGATGCATTGAAAGAAGCTACAGGGATAATAAATGCCCATTTTCGAGCGATAGAAGACAATCAGGTAATAGGGACGAAAGAATCTGTCGTGGATGTGAAGGACTTAAAGGCAGAAAAATCTGAAGATGATATACATCTATCGGAGTTCAAATTTTCTACAAGGGTTACTAATGGTCTCAAGACATTAAAGGTAAATACATTGCGTGAACTATTGCAAATTCCCAGAGAAGAGATGGAAGGAATAAAAAATTTTGGCAAGAAATCTATTGAAGAAATTGATAATGTATTAGCAGAAAAAGGCTATAGGTTAATGTCTAAAGCAGAATTTTTGAAAGAGGCAAAACATGAGACATAAAAAAGATATCAGAAAACTCAGCAGGACTAAATCTCATAGAAAGGCTTTGATAAGAAACATGTCTATTAGTTTTTTCGAGCATAAGAAGATAAAAACAACACAAGCTAAGGCTAAAGAATTGCGACGTACGGTTGAAAAGCTGATAACAGTTGGGAAAAAGGGTGACCTTGCAAGTTTGAGAGCCATAAACGCTGTCTTAAATCATACCCAAAGTCTTTCGAGGGTTAGAGAGATTGCTGATAAATACAAAGACAGGAATGGAGGTTATACCCAAATAATAAAGATGGCTTCAAGAAAAGGCGATAGTGCTGAAATGGTTATTATAAAACTGGTATAAAATATGAATAATATAAACCTTAAGTTTCTTGACAGATTTGACAAAAATAGCAATATTTACCAACTTATCTGTGAATTATCTGAAAGGGTTCACAACCTTTTTGCTACAAGTATCTCTTCTGGTAGCTCAGGCAAAGAAGACGATCTTGTAGAAATAGTAATTGAAGAAAAATTGATTTCTCCGCAAGAAGTGGATGAAAACTTTAATTTTGAAGAGAAAAAAGAACAGATATCTTGAAACATTAGAGATCTTTCCATAATATGGAATGGATACAAATGGATTGTTGAGTAGTGAACAAACTCCTGATGGAAAAACAGTATTTTTAATCATCTCCTGTATTACGATATATTCTTTTCTTTTGTATTTATTTACTATTTCTTGCAAAAAATATTCTCCTGTAAATCCTGACTACTTGTTTTTTGAAAGTATACTACATACGTTTTTTATAACCATTATTTTGCTCATCTTCATATTTATAACGTTCAAACAGTATATATGCTCAGTGTTAAAAACTCCTGCCAGGTATTTTATAAAAGGGCTCTATTGTTATCTTCTATTTGTTCCTATCTTATCGTTTATAACCATTGTTACTAACAATTTTCTGAAAACGGTGGGTATAACCCCACAGTTTCAGAAGATTATCTTGTTGTATCTTAAAACGGATTCCCCTTTACTTCTCCTGCTCGTTTTTTTTTCAAGCTGCATTATTGCTCCGGTTGCAGAAGAAATTATATACAGAGGAGTTATTTACAAAGCATTCAAGAAACATTTTTCAGTCTCTGCCTCCATATTGTTGAGTTCTGCAGTGTTTGCTCTTGTCCACTGTGAGATATCAGTATTTCCTGCGATTTTTTTTCTTGGAATAACATTGGCTTTTCTTTTTGAAAAACACGAGAATTTATGGGCTTGCATAGGATTGCATTTTTTCAACAATTTTTTTGCAAACCTTGCATTGCTTATTATAAAATTTACAGATATTATAAATATAGAGATGTTGAATATGTAGAATGGATTTTTATTCGTTGTGTCAAAAAGCAGATAAACCTTTTACAGGCTAAGAGAAGTATACTGAAAGCATCGTTAAATTTGGCAGAACCTTTTCATTTTCAGGAGAAATTTATGACAGTAATTATTATAGGTGGTGGGGGAAGAGAACA
>CAZYYF010000023.1:0-8558 GCA_964650875.1 uncultured bacterium | reverse complement strand
ATTTTCAGGAGAAATTTATGACAGTAATTATTATAGGTGGTGGGGGAAGAGAACATGCCATTGCATGGAAACTTAAGAAAGATGATGATAGTGTGAACATCATAGCAATTCCAGGTAACGGTGGGATGTCTGATATTGCTGAATGTGTTTCTTTGGATGTGCAAGATATCGCAAAAGTGGCAGATTTTTCAGTTGAAAGAAAGGTAGATTATGTTATCGTAGGACCGGAGGTGCCTCTTTCTCTGGGCATCTCGGAGATACTTGGTAAAAAAGGTATGAAGGTCTTTGGTCCTTGCATGAAAGGAGCGATGCTTGAATCGTCAAAAATATTCGCCAAACAATTTATGAAAAAACATAATATTCCCACAGCGTATTTTAAGGTCATAGGTAGTTATGAAGAAGGCCTATCCATTATTAAAAAAAAGAAATATCCATGCGTACTAAAGTATGATGGACTTGCTGCTGGCAAAGGTGTAATAGTTGCAGAAAACAGTTATGATGCCATGCTTTTTCTAAAAGATATTTACATTAACGATATTTTTGGGAGAGAAAATAGAAAGGTTTTGGTTGAAGACTATCTGGAAGGCAAAGAATTGTCTTACCTGGTATTTACCGATACAGAAAACTTTGTACCCATGGTGCCAGTAAAAGACCATAAGCGTGTATTTGATGGGGATAAAGGGCCTAATACAGGAGGGATGGGGTGCTATTCTCCTCCCTTTGTTTTTAATGACGCACTTGAAGCGAAGATAAAACACAGTATAGTAATTCCCACCATGGAAGGTTTAACACAAGAGAATATAGACTACCGTGGAGTGCTTTACTTTGGACTGATGGTGACAGACAAAGGTCCTTATCTACTGGAATACAACGTGAGGTTTGGTGACCCTGAAACACAGGTGATACTCACGAGAATGGGGTCTCCACTTCTTGAAGTGGTAGATGCTGTTATAGACAAAAAACTAAGCAATATCCAAATTAAATGGAGTAGTAATAAATCACTGTGTGTTATTCTGACCTCTGCTGGCTATCCTGGAAACTATTCTAAAGGGAAAATAATAAAAGGGTTAGATGCCGTCAAAGACGTGGTTATTTTTCATGCAGGTACTGATAGAAGGAATGGGAATATTATTACATCAGGTGGTCGGGTGTTGGGCATCACGGCTGTTGATACGAGCATTGAAAAAGCAAGACAGACTGTTTATAAAGCAGCATCCATTATAGATTTTGAAGGTAAACATTACAGAAGAGATATAGGAATGAATTAACCGCCAGAAAATATGAATACTGCTGGTTTGGAAGTAAAAATTTGTTTGTTGAAAAAAAGCGGTTGACTAAACCAAAAAGCCCAAAGATCAGTCTAAAAATTTTTAGGTAGAGATAGACGTCAGAATTCAAAGGACTCTGTAAGATTATGCAGTGATATTATCGGTAAGGAAAACTAACTATATGAATAGAATCAGTAAATGGGGTGGTATTTTTATTTTTTTGTTTTTTTCAGGATGTTCTATAAAAAATCTTGAAAAGAATGCAGATAAAGAAGTCTATGGCATTATTGCAGATAAAAAAATACAAATGGCAGATGATACCATTCCTGAAGACCTAGGCGTTATCAGTGATAGTATACAAGGTGAAACGGTCTTTCTTGATATGAAAGATGCTATTATTCTTGCCGCTAAAAATAACAAGGCTTACAGGTCAAAAGAAGAAGATGTATACCTTAATATCCTTGACCTTACATACCAGAGGTATCTTTTTAGAAGAAGATATAACATGGGAGGGGATATTGGTTGGGACAAAAATGGTGACGATGAAAGTATTTCAGGAGGTCTTAATCTCACGTTGCTGAGATGGCTCGCGAGAGGAGCCCAGATTACTTTTGATATATCACAGGATTTTATAAAGTATCTTACTGGAAATAAGGACAAGGATCTCCAAGCAATGATGGACTTAGATATTCTCCAGCCGCTTTTAAGAGGGGCTGGACGCTCAATAGCCCAAGAAGACCTCTTACAAAGTGAAAGGTCTGCTATTTATGCTATAAGGTCCTTTATCCGTTACCAGAACAGTTTTTCTGTAGATACTACCGAAACATTTCTCGCTCTTCTGCTTAGCAATAATAATACAGAAAACATTTACAACAATTATAAAAGCCTTAAAAACACGAGAGAAAGGATAGAAATGCTTGGAGAAGCGGGACGTCAACCTTCTTATGAAGTTGACCAGGCAAGACAATCTGAGTTTGCTGCATATCAAAACTGGGTAAGGGCACATAATTCATATGCTACTGCTCTTGATAATTTCAAGGTTTTTCTTGGTCTTCCTGTGCATACAAATCTGGTGTTGGATGAAAGTTTGCTTGAACATCTGATTGATACAGGTATAGATAAGCCTGAACTTGCATTGTCTGAATTTCTTACAAACGCTCTGAGTAAAAGGCTTGATTTACTTACTGAGTTAGATAAGGTAGAAGATGCAAAAAGAAAGCTGAACATTGCTCTTGATGACCTGAAACCAAGAGTTGACCTCCAGGTAAAAGTGGTAACTTCAACTGAACCAAAACCCTATGCCAATATTGATTTCGAACAACCTTCTTATAGCGCAGGGATAGTTTTTGACCTGCCCCTTGACAGACTGCCAAGGAGAAACACCTTTAAAAGGGCACTTATAGACCTTAACAGGAAACAGAGAAACTTTGAAGATAAGCGTGATAATATAATGCTTGAGATAATGCAGCAATACAGAAATCTTGAACAGTATTATCAGAGCTATCTTATACAGCTTAACAGTTTGAAGCTTGCCGAAAAAAGAATTGAGAGTACCAACCTTTTGTTGCAGGCAGGGAGGGCAACAACCAGGGATGTGTTAGATGCTGAAGAATCTTATCTTGATGCAAAAAACTCTTTATCTTCATCGGTTGTAAGCTATATAGTTACATATCTTAAATTTCTTTATGCCGCTGAATGCATTGAACTTGATGAAAGAGGTATATGGAAGGGAGACCTGTATGAAAAAATTACTAAAAAGAATATTTAAAAATAAGTTGTTTTATATACTACTGGTAGTAGTTATCACAACAGTTGTTGTCAACAGAAACCTTGCTCAAAAAAGGAAACACAGCTCACTGGTAACTTTTAAGACAAAGCGACAGAATCTTGTGATTTCAGTTATAGAAGGAGGTAATCTTGTTGCTCTTGAGAGTCAACAAATCAGAAATGAAGTTCCAGGTAGCAGGACCATTCTTGAAGTTGTTGATGAAGGTACCAGGATAACTGAGGAAGATATCGCCAATGGTAGAATTCTTATCAAACTTGACTCGCAGGACCTTGAAGACCGCAGAGAACAATTAATCCTCAATGTTGAGAACAGCCTTGCTGCATATACACAAGAAGAACAGCAATTTGAAATACAGAAAAAACAGAATGAGAGTAATATCACACAGGCAAAACTTAAGGTTAAATTTGCTGAGATGGACCTAACAAAGTACTTAGGAGACCAGCTTGTCGAAAGTGTTATAGGAAAAAGTGAAAAGATTAATTTCGCAGTATTAATCAGAAGCGATAACCTTGGTGGAGAAGCCTTGAATAAAAAAAGTTCTCTTGAAAATAAGATAGACCTTGCAAAGGAAGAGGTTGCAAGAGCCAAAGACAAGGTTACATGGAGTGAGAAGCTTGCAGAAAAAGGGTATGTGACAAAGATAGAGCTTGAGGCCGACAAACTTGCACTTAAACAAAAAGAGTTGGCACAGCAGCAGGCAGAACTTGAATATCAGCTGTTTCTCAAGTACGATTTTGCTAAAGCAGTAGAACAATATCTTTCTGATTATGAAGAAGCTAAGCTAGAACTTGAGCGTGTGATAGATACTGCCAAAGCTAAAATGGTTCAGGCTGAAGCCAACCTGAAGAATAAAAAAGCGACATACATGTTGACGAGAGCAAATCTTAGGACAGTGGAAAAAGATATAGAACACTGTACCATAAGAGCTACCAAACAGGGATTTGTTACCTATGCTACCAGTGGACGTCCCTGGGCAAGCCAGAATCCGATACAGCCTGGTACCACTGTAAGGCAGTATCAGAATCTTCTTGAACTTCCGGATTTCAGGACACTGGGAGTAGAAATTAAAGTACATGAGTCTGCAATCAAAAGGATATCTCCTGGGTTATCTGCAAATATCATAGTGGACGCTTTTCCTGATGTGCCTTTAACAGGCACGGTGAAAAAAATTGCTATCATGCCAGATGCCACGATAAAATTTCTTAATCCTGATATCAATGTTTATCTGACGCACATAACTCTGAATAATATAGATAAAAGTATGAGTTTTTTAAAACCCGGTATGACAGCCAAGGTTGAAATTCTTGTAAAAGAACTGAAAAATGTTATTGCTGTTCCTATAAACTCTGTATTTTTCCGAGGAACTAAATCTTACGTTTCTGTTTTGAAAGACGGGGTTCTTTTAGAAAAGGAAGTAGAACTTGGGGATAGCAATTCCACAATGGTAGAGATAAAGAAAGGATTGGTTGAAGGAGAAACTGTTGTAATAAAACCGGGCATTGCTATAACGTCAAGTGTGAAAAAGTCCGAGATGGAAGAAAAGGGTACTTTTAAGGATACAACTTCGCGAGAAAATGTTGCGACTCAAGGGGATAGTCAAACAGAATCTCTTCCTGATGCAGGTCAACCAGCACAGCGACAGGCTGTACCGGTTGGGTCAGAAGGAAAAACGCCTGTACGGTCTGGAAGAATAGGTAATGAAAAGAACAAGATGCCTGCACAGAACAATTAAATGGATACAATTATAAAACTGGAAAACATAACCAAGACATATAAACTTGGGAAAATAGAGATACCTGTTTTAAAGGGTATCTCTCTTGAAATAGAAAGAGGTATTCACATGACTTTGATGGGTCCTTCAGGCAGTGGTAAGACTACCTTGTTAAACATACTTGGGTGTCTTGATTCTCCTACATCAGGCAGGTATATCCTTGAAAACTGTGATGTTTCATCTCTTAACGATGACAACCTTTCTGAGATAAGAAGCAAAAAAATAGGCTTTATATTTCAGTCATATAATCTGATACAACATCTTACTGTCATAGAAAATATAGGACTTCCGCTTTTTTATCAGGGTATAGATGAAAGAGTTGTAACAGAAAAATCCCTTGAAATGGCAGGGGTTGTTGGGTTGAAGGACAGAATAAAACATAAACCTGCTGAGCTTTCAGGAGGACAACAGCAACGTGTTGCTATCGCCCGGGCACTTATCAACAATCCTGCGTTTATTCTTGCAGACGAACCCACAGGTAATCTTGATACCAAAACAGGTAAGGAAATAATGGAGCTTTTGAAAAATCTGAATGAACAGGGCACAACCCTTTTTGTTATTACCCATGATAGTAAGATAGCCGAGTATGGTAAATCAGTTGTGAAAATACTTGATGGAGAGATCATACAATCGTAAAAAGGTAAATATTCACTGAACACCGTGTTATCATTGCGAGGGAATGCTTTTTATGACGTGGCAATCCCAATTGACGTGGTTGAGTGAATATTTACGTAAAAAGATACCAAACAAATGAAATTTAATATACTGCATATCGTAAGAATTGTTAAAGCGGGATGGAAAAACATATATATGCATAAGCTTCGGTCCCTCTTGACAGTGCTTGGAATAGTTTTTGGTGTAGCTTCTGTGATAGCCATGCTTGCTATAGGAGAAGGTGCCAGTTTTGAAGCGAGAGAAAAAATCAAGGAACTTGGTAGCCATAATATCATAGTTAGGGCGGTAAAGCCGCCTTCTGAACCTGTTTCACAACAATCGGTTGTCTTGGCAGCCTATGGACTTACGCCTCAGGACCTGGCGACGATTGAAAATATTCCTTCTGTGGAAAAAGTTATTCCTACATGGGAAGACAAAATGGATGCATGGTGTCTTGATAAAAGTATATCTGTAAGGGTTGTAGGTACATACCCTGAATATCCGGATGTTATGAACCTTGAGATTGTGCAGGGAAGGTTTTTTAATTATGTAGACTACAACCTGTTAAAATCTTTTGTTATTATAGGGTCTTCAATCAAAAATCAACTTTTTCCTCTTGAAGAAGCTGTTGGAAAGGAAATAAGGATAGGTTCAAATTATTTTACGGTGATAGGGGTGGCAAGTGAAAAGGCCATTGTTTCGGGTGTTGGGTTTGAAGCGGAAGATATTAATTTTGATGTCTACATGCCTCTTACCACACAACGGATATACTATGGTGAATACATCGTAGGAGAAAGAAGAGGAGGGGGGGCTAGCTCTACTGAAAGAAGCTGGGTGAAATATCACCGATTTATAATAAAAGTTGCAGATACTGAGAAGATTATAACTACGGCTGCTATTATCGAAGAATTATTGAAAACAACCCATAAACAGGTTGATTATGAAATACTGGTTCCATTACAGCTTCTTAAACAGGCGGAACATACAACAAGGATATTTAACATAGTTCTTGGGGCAATAGCAGCCATATCTCTTATTGTTGGAGGCATAGGTATTATGAATATCATGCTTGCAACTGTAACTGAGAGAACAAGGGAAATAGGTATCAGAAGGGCCCTTGGAGCAAAGAGAAGGGATATTATAAACCAGTTTCTTATAGAGGCTATTATTCTTTCTTCCGTAGGTGGTTTACTCGGCATATTACTTGGTATAACCATTCCTGCGTTTGTTACCAGATTTGCCGGTATGGTGACAATAGTTACCTCATGGGCGATACTTATAGCCTTTGGCATATCTGTTGCTATCGGGATTAGTTTTGGTATATATCCTGCAAGAAAAGCCGCATGGCTTGATCCCATAGAAGCCTTACGCCATGAATAATCAATTTTTGTAAATATTTACTGAACACCGTGTTGTCATTGCGAGGGATGTTTTTTATGACGTGGCAATCCCTCCGCTCCCTCGCAATGACGTGGTTGGGTGAATATTTACAAAAATTCAATACTTCTGTGGAGGTTCCCATAACCACAATTCAAGGACTTTATTGTCTATCGGGCATGTTCCTTTTGGTGAAATTAATCTGTGGTTGGGCCAGTGGCCACAGTCAAATCTCATCTTCTTTTCCCTTGTTATGTCTATAGGACATTTATTATAAAGTTTATGAAATCCTTCAAATGTCTGACATCCGTCAGATATTCTTCCGCAGTTTGTACAGATAAACTTTGGGATAAAAGATGCTCCTACTCTCGGGAAATAACCTTCAAATCTCACTTTTCCGCCGCATTCCATGCATGTGAAACCTTCAAATGTGTAAAAGTTTGTGCTTAAAAATTGTATCTCTTTGTTGGTAGGGTCAAATTCTCTGAGATAATCAGAGGGTAAAAAAATCATTTTTGGTATGGTAATTCCTGCTCTCTCGGTTTTTTGATAGATATCAGGCATGAAACGTATAATGCGTTTTGGAAGTTTACTTTTCTGCACATCCATAGCAGAGTTAAAAGAAGCGCTCATAATGGTAAAAAGCATACTACAGAAGATACAACCTTCAAAAAAACCCGGAATTAGACCGGCAATCCTGTCAACTATATGCTTTATGTCAATACGTTTTTTCAGGGATTCTATAAGTAATATAAGCAGTAGTATAAAGAAAAGAACTGTGAGAAGAAAACATACAAGTTCTACAACTATTCCTGTAATCTCAAACTGCTTTAAAAGTTTTAGGGGTCCTTTGTAAGCAAACGACGATATAATGATACCTGCTGTTATTCCTATAATATCTCCAGTACTGCCTACAAAACCTCTGTAGTATCCCACTAATATACTGCTGAGAATAAGTATCAGAGTTATAAAATCTATTCCAGTCATATAGATATGTTATCATATGAGACGGGAAAAATAAAAAAACGAATCCGCTGTTGTTTCTTTTATTAAAAACTCACGTATATTAAATGTTTTTGCAATCATTCAGTTATTCGTTTTTTTTGCGATGTTCTCCCGGCTTTCTACCTTTTTTAAAAGGCGGTCTGTCGCCCTCCAGACGGCTTTTTTTCCACTCTGTTCTTAAATTCTCATCTTTCTTTTTTAATTCCTGATATTCAGTGTTGGTGGATAGTTTTTTATCCAGTTTTTCTTTCATTTGCATATGCAGAGCCTTTAACTGTTCCGCCATAACCTTCAATTCTGGGTCACTTTCAATGGTATCCTTTTCTATCTGTCTCATTTGCTGTCTTATCTCAAGTGTTTCTCTTAGTTTTTCCCTTGCTTGATATGGCTGTTGGGTCTCTTCTCCTGTAAGTGTTAAAGTAAGCCCGAGCAATAACAAGCCAACAAAAACTGTTGTTATTTTTTTACTCATTTTTTATCACCTCCCTATCGCACGTCTTTATAACATTAGACGTTTGACATAAATAATGGTTTAGTGTAAAGTTATATGTTAAGATGAAAAAGAAAATAGGGATATTTGATATTGATGGAACATTGGTAGATGCTTACGATGCTATAACCAGGAATTTTAATTATGCTCTTAAATCTCTCGGGTATCCTTCTGTCTCTATTGAACAGGTCAAAAGGGCTGTAG
>CAZYYF010000022.1:10458-11788 GCA_964650875.1 uncultured bacterium | reverse complement strand
TGACAGGAAGAACGGTAGAAAAACTCAATAACTATAACACCATTGCCTATGAAGCACAGGAAAAAATTCTTACTGACATCACCATAAAGATGAATAAGAATATTAAAGATATTTCTATGGAAGACTTACATAATGATGTAAATGGTACCATACTTGTGCAGAAAACAACAGGTTTTCATCTTGAATCATTAGTTGATGTTATAATAAAAAACTATGCCAGCAGAATTGAAAGAGGCGTGGAAGAGATTAAAAACACTGTGTTTTTACATACAGCGCCCCATCACGATGATATTATGTTAGGATATCTACCCTATATATTACACCTGGTAAGACAACCTACAAACGTCCATTTTTTTGCAACTCTTACCAGCGGGTTTACCTCAATAACCAATTCTTACACACTGTCTTTGCTTGAAAACCTTGAGAATTTTATAAACAACACGAACAGCCGGTTTAAAAAACTTTTTGATGAGAAAAACTATTTTCGACCGGACAACACTGTTGCTCGAAACAGAGATGTTTATCAATACCTTGATGGAGTAGCTGCCAACAGTATAGATATGAAAAAAGAAGCAGAAGCACGACGTACATTCAGGAATATCGTTGAAATTGCCGGGACAGAAGAAAAAAAGGCAGTGGTTCAGAAAACAGAAAGCCTGAAAAAATACCTGCTAAATTCCTATCCTGGGAGGAAAGATATCCATGATATCCAGATGCTAAAGGGTATGATAAGAGAGTGGGAAGAGGAACTTTTATGGGCACACCTTGGTTTTAGTTGTAACAACATATATCATCTACGTTTAGGTTTTTATACAGGAGACATCTTTACTCCACGTCTGCAGTGGCAAAGGGATGTAAAACCTTTTCTTACGATACTTAAAAAACTGCAACCTGATATCATAACAGTGGCTTTTGACCCTGAAGGCACTGGTCCGGATACACATTATAAGGTTTTGCAGATAATCGCCAGGGGCTTGCAGGATTATTATTTGTCATCAAAGAAAAAGATGAAAATATGGGGTTACAGGAATGTCTGGTATAGGTTTCACCCTTCCGAAGCAAACATATATGTACCTGTGTCAATGAATTCTTTAGCCATCATAAAAAGCGCTTTTGAAATATGTTTTTCATCTCAGAAAAGTGCCTCTTTCCCAAGTTATGAATATGATGGCTTATTTTCGGAGCTTGCCTGTAAAATCATGGTTGAACAGGGATCTATCATAAAAAAAATACTCGGCAGGGATTTCTTTGGAGGCAGTAAATTCGCCCGTATAAGGGCAAGCAGAGGGATCAATTTTATAAAGGAGATGGATATTGAAGAATTCCTGCA
>CAZYYF010000022.1:0-10358 GCA_964650875.1 uncultured bacterium | reverse complement strand
ATAGGGTAGATTGCAGAGATTTTACCTATGTCAACCTATTGACATTAAAATCCAGATAAGGTAAAATGAAACTATTCATCTGAGATTAGTAAGTTCTCAGTTAACCCCGTTGTCATTACGAGGGGATGAGACCCCTCGGTTGTCATTGCGAGGAATGTTTTTTATGACGTGGCAATCTCATGGGATTTCTTCGTTGCTGTCGCTTCTCGCAATGACTTGGCAGAACCACCCATCAAGAAAGGAGTTGTTATGAAAAACGCATTTTTTATATTTCTCTTTTTTGTTTTCACAGGCACCTTTGTTTCAGCAGGAGAAATATTATCTTTACAAGAAAGTATTGACATCGGTATTAAAAACAACCTTTTGATAAAGATAGATGAAGCAAGATTAAGACAGGTAGAGATGGAGAAACAAGAGGTATATTCCTATTTTTTCCCGAGGGTTTCGTCATCTTTCACATACACCCGTTTAGATGAAGCACAGAAGATGGGTTTCGCACTACCACCTGAACTAGGAATTCCTCCCATGTCTTTTGAGGTTACAGATGCCAATCTTTATACACTGGGTTTTGGATTGTTACAGCCTTTGTACACAGGAGGTAAAATAAAGTCTTCATATGCGAAAGCTGAAGAAAACATCAAAAGGACAATCTTTGAACAGAATATTACTGCCCAGGATTTAGTTTTAGAGATTAAGAAAGGATACTTTAACATACTGAAAGCTCAAAAGATGCTTCTTGCTGCCCTATCGTTAAAAAAAACCACTGAAGAACATATGAGGGTCGCTCAGGCTTCTTTTAATGAAGGACTTGTTACCAAAATAGATATCTTAAAAACAGAGGTTTTTCTTGTAAATACGGACAAGCAGATTCTTGAAGCCCAGAATGCCATAGATTTAGCAAAATCCGCTTTCAGTTTTTTGTTAAATCGTCCACTCTCCGAAGATTTTGAGGTTAAAGACATCCTTGAAGAGCAAAAAGATACAAAGGCCCTTGCCTACTGGACGCAACTGGCTTACGAACAAAGACCTGAAATCAAGAGACTGGAAAGCATTTCAAAAATCTATGCACATGATATCAACATTGAAAAAAGCGGCCTGAAACCCCAGATATCTTTTTTCTCAAACTATGAGCTTGACAGAGGTTCTCAGGGAGCTATAGACGAATGGCAGGATAGCTGGAATATAGGTATCGCTATTGGATTTGATATATGGAACAAGGGAGAAACAAGATATAGGGTCAAAAAAGCGGAAAACAAAAAACAGGAAATAGATAGGCAGTACGAATTGCAGGTAAAATCCATAGAATTGGAGATAAAAAATGCTTATATCAACCTTCTTTTTGCCCAAAAAGAGATAGAGACAGCAAAAAAAACACAGGAAAAGGCAAAAGAAAATCTAAGAATAGCAAATACCCTTTATAAAGAAGGGATGGCAACGACCACTGATGTTCTTGATGCACAGACTGACCTGACATCTGCAGAAAACGATTATTACCAGGCCCTTTATAACTACCAGACGGCATACGGCGTTCTTGAAAAAGCCGCGGGAAAACCCATCAACAGATAGAAATGCTAAAGCCACAACAAAAAATAAAAGGTCAGAATCACACACCAGCAAGCAAAAAACCATTTGTGGGGCAATAAACAACCTTTTATAGACCTCATATGAAAAAAGGAAGATATCTTACATTTATTACAATAGCACTGGTGCTACTACTTTTTTTATATATGACATTTACCCGTAAAAAAAATGTAGCCCGGCCTGTCTTTGACAACCAACAATTAGCAGAACAACCGGCAATTCCGGTTATAGCAGAAAAAATACAGTTTGTAACAATGAAAGAAACCATAACAGCCATAGGTAACATAGAACCTATCCAGACAGCAGTTGTGTACCCTGAAGCAACAGGCATACTAGAAAAATTAATGGTGGAAGAGGGCAACTTCGTTGAAAAAGGTAATCTTATAGCTGTTATAGAAAGCCAGCAAAGACAACTGAACGTACAACAGGTTGAAAAGGAGATAAAGGCAGAGCAATACGAGATTGCAAATCTAAGACAGGACTATAACAGGTTTAAGCGTCTTGTTGAAGAAGGTGTAGTAGCTGTAAAAAAACTTGAAGATATAGAAACGCTTTATAAGGCTTCAGAAGAAAGAATAGAGGGACTGAAAAAGCAGCTTGAAATTGCCAAAAGACGTCTGGATGACACCATTGTAAAGGCTCCTATTACAGGTATTGTGGCAGAAAAATTCATAAATGAAGGTGAACTTATTACAGAAAATAGCCTAACTAAAGCCTCTCCTATCATAGCAATTATTGATACATCAAAGGTCAAGATAACCGTTCCCATAGTGGAGTCAGATATAAAAAAAATACGTCTGGGCCAATCTGTTTATGTAACAACAGATGCCTATCCAACCGTCCGTTTTTACGGAAAGATAGAAAAAATAATGCCTCTTACAGACTTTGTTACAAGAACAACAAAAGTCCAGATACTGGTTGACAATCCGTCTCGCTACTTAAAACCTGGTCTCTTCACAAGGGTAGTTATTGAAACAGGTAGTAGACCTATCTTAGCACTGCCTCTGGATGCGCTTATGAGATTACAGGGAAGCGGAAACTGCTACTGCTTCCGTATAGATAACAACATTGTGGAAAAAACCTATATTGACATAGGAGAAACTTACAACGGTATGGTAGAGATAAAAAATGGACTAAAAGCAGGCGACATCGTTGTTGTCTCTTCTCAGGGGATTTTGGAAACAGGAAAGAAGGTAATGCCTTCTTATACGCAGTCGTATTCAAAATGATAATTTTAAATACGACTGCGAGTATATAACGATGCGGATTTAAGGATAGAGCAAGATGATGAGGAAGTCAACGACGTTATATCTAAGATAAATGGGTATTATTTACCAACCGAACAGAATCATATATAAGCAGTCTCACAAAAGAAATAATGATTATATCTGAGATAGCAGTAAAAAGGCCTTACGCGACCCTGATGGTTTTCCTTGGCATCTTACTGATAGGCATCGTAGCCACAGTGAAACTGCCAATAGAAATGCTTCCCAAAATTGAACTACCCACTATTACGGTTTTTCTCCCTTACCCTGGAGCAAGCGCGAGTGATGTGGAAAACGACATAACCAAAGAGCTTGAAGAGACCCTTTCTACCATTCCCAACCTTGACGAACTACATTCAGTATCCAAGGACAACTTTGCTCTGGTAACCTGTGAATTTAATTGGGGAACAGACTTGAATGTAGCGATTTCTGACATAAGAAATAGTTTAGACATTTCAAAGAATAAGATAAAAACCAATGCCCCTGATAGTGAAGAGCCCATTATTTTCAAGATGTCAACAGATGCGATACCTGTTATGGCTGTTGTCATTTCTTCCTCAGAATCCTGGAGGGACCTTGAACATATAGTAGACAAGAATATAACAAACCCTCTTCAGAGAACCAGAGGGGTAGGGAATATATCGTCGTTCGGAGGGCTAAAACGACAGATAAAGGTTGTACTTGACTGGGACCAGATAAAAGCCTATAACATTCCTCCTGCCCTGGTGATACAGAGATTAGCAGAAGAAAATATAGATATTCCAGCAGGGAAAATCAAGGAAGGCAGGAGAAACTATTTTGTCAGGGTGAAGGGTCGTTTCCATAAAGCTGAAGATATGGAACATATATTACTGACTACCTATAACGGCAACCCTATCTTTCTTGGAGACATAGCGAAAGTACAGGACACATTTGAAGAAGAAACAGCAAGGTCATACTATAACGGTAAAGAAGCGATTGTGCTTGTAATACAAAAGCAGTCAGAAGAAAATACAATAGCTGTTTCCAGAGCCATAAGGAAAAACTTAGAAAGTATAAAACCATCGCTTCCTCCCGACATTAAGATTGATATACCCTTTGACTCTTCTGATTTCATAGTTATGACAATAAACAACCTCAAGTCCACCATATTCATTGGTGGTATTCTTGTCATTATTATCACATTCCTCTTCCTGCGCAGGTGGAAAACAAGCTTCATCATATCCCTGTCCATACCTTTTTCCCTTATTATCGCATTTATATATCTTTTTGCTGGTCATTTAACCATCAATGTCATCTCGCTAATGAGTCTTGCGATTGCCATAGGTATGGTTGTAGACAATGCCATTGTTATTACTGAAAACATCTGCCGATATATTGAAGAAGGCTATGAACCAGTAAAGGCAAGCATAGAGGCTACAAAAGAAGTGGGAGGCGCTATTACGGCTTCAACCATTACTACGGTTATAGTGTTTCTACCTCTGGTATTTTCCTCAGGAATAACAGGTATTCTATTCAAGCAGATGGGTTCTATTGTTGGCATTACTATCTTTGCCTCACTTTTCGTAGCCCTTACTCTTACGCCCATGCTTGCTTCAAGGATGCTCAAACCTACGGCTCCAAATGCCAGTATAAAGCAGGAGCAAGATTCGTGGGTGTATAAGGCAGGGGAAGTTTTTTTAAGACAGATGGAAAATAAATACAAAGAATTTCTGAATTTCTGTTTGTCCCACAGAGCGCTCATATTAATTTCTTTATCAGTGATTTTTGCAGTTAGCCTTTGCCTCAGCAGGTTTATAGCAACCGAGTTTTTCCCTTCATTTGACACAGGAGAATTTGAAATAAATTTTTCTCTGAATGAATCTGCAAGAATGGAAGAAACCGATAAAGTCCTTAAACAGGCAGGTAGTATCATAGAGAGAAAAACTCCTGAGAGACTATTCTGGTATGGTATAGCAGGCGAAACAGAAGGAGAAATGGGGGTTTTGTTAGGTGGAATGGCAGGGCCAAACATGGGGCTTTTGCATGTTAAATGCGTTGAAAAAAACGCCAGGGAAAAAACTATAGATGATATTGTACATAGAATAAGGCAAGAAATAAAAAAGGTACCCGGCATAGAACATTTTTCTGTCGCAGTCGCAGGAGGGATAGAAGACATTATGAACAAAGGACAACAGATTGAGGTTGAGATTACAGGTCCTGACTTAGATACGCTTTATGTGTATGCCACACAGGTACAGCAGATAGTCTCAGGAATAAAAGGAGCTGTAAATACCCAATTATCATATAAAGAGCCCAGGATGGAGCTGCATGTAGAGGTTGATAGAGAAAAAGCAAAATATATGGGGGTTAACACAGGTATGGTAGGACAAACACTACGTACATATTTTTATGGCTATGAAGCCAGCAGGTACAGAGATGGAGATGATGATTTTGATGTATTTGTGCAACTACCAGAAAGGGATAGATACGATATAGATAGGGTATCCTCAATACCCATTCCCACAGGACAGGCAACTACTATCTTGTTAAAAGACATTGCCTCAGTCAATTTGGGAGTGGGTCCCGTACAGATAGATAGAAAAAACCGACAAAGGATTATAACAGTTGGGTGTGATGCATATAAACGTTCAATAGGTCAGATACAAAAGGACATTGATGCCGCCATTAAAAAACTTGATATCCCACGGAATATAAAAGTGGAAATGGGAGGATATGTTAAAGAGCAGAGGCAGGCATTTGGCGAGCTAAGATGGCTTTTAATACTTGGAGTTCTTTTTGTGTATATGGTGATGGTTGCCCATTACGAATCGCTTAAAACGCCTTTCATCATCGGCTTCTCTCTGCCATTTTCTTTCGTTGGTATTATTTGGGCATCACTGTTCACAGGCTCTATTTTCTCCATTATGTCTTTTATGGCCATGATTATGCTGATAGGAGTAGTTGTAAATAATTCTATTGTTCTGGTTGATTACACCAACCGTCTTTGCTACCGAGGAATGAATATACACGATGCCATAATAACTGCCAGTAGCAGGCGTCTACGGCCTATACTTATCACGACATGGACAACCATTTTCGGTATGCTACCAATGGCAATGGGAAAAGGGTCAGGGGGAGAGATATGGATGCCGTTTGGCATAACCGCATTAGGGGGAATGATACTTTCCAGTTTTGTAACCCTGTTTCTGGTACCTGTGATATACTTTTTGTTCAACAAAGACAAAGTAGCAGAAATCGATACGAATTCGCATTCAAAATGATAGGTTTGAGTGCGAAGGCAAGTATGATAACGGTTTGGATTTAAGGATAGAGCAAGGTGACGACGTTATATCTTTGAAGACGAATTGGTATGAGAATGTGGACACAAAAGAATAATACTGTTCAGATGTTCAAAAACATTTTTGTTCTACCGTCAGAGAAAAAAAGTCTCTACAGGCAGCTTGCCACACTGTTGTCTTCAGGTTTCAGTTTGTCTTCTGCCTTCCACCAGATTGAAAACAATGTATCTGCACTACTTAAAGATGTTATTTCATCGTTGAAAAAAAACATCAGTGAAGGTCGCCCTCTGGCAGAAGCAATGTCCCTGTTTCCCACGATTTTCAGTCCTTTTGAAAAAGCTGTTGTAGAAGCAGGGCAAGCATCAGGCAACCTTTCTGAAAGTCTCCTGCTACTGGCAGAATACTTTGAGTTTACATGCAGTATAAAAACCAGACTAATAGCGGGCCTGACGTACCCGGTTATATTACTTCATCTTGCAGTTATTATCCCTGCTGTACCGATTCTGTTTTTAAAAGGACTTATGGCTTTTTTAGCAAAGGTTGCGCCTTTTTTCCTTGTACTCTATCTTATATTTTTTATTGTCTTCTTCCTCTACAGATATACAAGCCAGTCGGCCACTCTTGCAGAAACCAAAGACAGAATCCTGCTTAATATACCATCTCTCGGAAAGTTCATAAAAAAACTGGAGGTTATAAGGTTTCTCAAGTCTTTTGTCGCTCTTTATACCGCTGGAGTGGAGATTGTAAGGGCCATTGAACTTGCAGCAGGTACGGTAAGAAACACCTTTATACGGCAAGATATAAAAAACACACTTCCCTTGCTTCGGTCTGGGAAAACCCTTTCTGAGGTGTTTGCTGGGAAAGTGTGGATGCCTGCTGTGGTATACGATATGCTCAAAACAGGTGAGATAAGCGGAACAATGGATGAAACACTTAATAAAGTATCTACATACCTTAAAGAAGAAGTGGATGCTACTGTTGAGCAGTTTATAAAAGTACTGCCTGTTGCGGTTTATCTTGTAGTGGCACTTTACATAGGGTACATAGTAATTTCTTTTTATGCGCGGTATTTCCAGATGTTAAATTCTTTTATGTAGCATCTATTGAACCCAAAGCTTCTGTTATTTCTTTGACTATCTTACTAGCTGCTTGTCTCGGGTCAGTAGCATTTCTTATAGGTCTACCGACCACGATATAGTCCGCACCTGCTGTTATTGCTTCAAAAGGAGTGACAATTCTTTTGTGTCCGTTTGTTGAAGCTCCAGCCGGACGCACCCCAGGGGTAACAACCAACAAATGCCTGTTTACCTTGCTTTTTATTGCTTTTATCTCTAGACCTGAAGTAACTATTCCATCACATCCTGCCTGCTGAGCCATTCGCGCTTTTTGAACAACGATGTCTTCGGTCTTGCTATCTCTGCCCGACTCGGCATCGGGGCGTGTAGAGACCAGGTTTGTAAGAAGGGTTACTGCAAGAACCTTTAGTCCCGAAGAGCCTTTTCCTTCTATTGCGCCTCTCATAACCTCCTCTTCCGCGTGGACGGTTAGAAAATGCACCCCCAAACCTGCGACCTGTTTTGTGGCATCTCTAACGGTATCCTGTATATCAAAAAACTTCAGGTCAAGGAAAACCTTCTTGCCTTTCTTCAATAGCCACAAGATAAAATCAGGTCCTGTAACAGTATGAAGAATGATGCCTACCTTGAAGAAACTGACAATTCCTTGAAGTTGGTCTACAAACCTCTCGGCTTGATACCTATCACCAACATCAAGGGCAAAAATCAGCCTATCTGCTGGATTGATCATGTTATTGTCCATGTTTTTACCTGCTGGTCTAAAAAGCCCTGTTTGGTTACTGGTTACTATTGCCCTTTTCCCTTTCCTGCCGGGCGCATTTCAGACTAACAAACTCTGGTGTTTCACAATGGCAGTCTTATTGTTGTAAATTTCCAGCCTGCTTGAATTTTTCATTTGGCTTTCCCCAGCAAACAGGAGATAATCTTTACTACTGATTGGGGGTCCATACCTTCTTTTTTAAACAGGTAGTCTGGTTCACCAGAGCTACCGTATTCAGTAACACCTAACTTATGGAAGATCCCTGTATATTTATTTTCTAAGAGATAAAGCCCTACGGTAGTGCCCAACCCGGTATCTATATGGTGGTCTTCCATTGTGACAATAAGCCCTGATGCAATTGTTTTTTGAAGAATTTCTGAGTCAACTGCCAGCGGACAACTCATATTTATCACACCTACCTTTAGCCCTTTTCCTTCAAGGAGCGCAACTGCCTGCAAAGCCCTAGGTACCATACATCCCATTGTTATTATGTAGCCATCTTTGCCTTCTCTGAGCACATCTGCTTTTCCGTATTCAAATCTGTATTTTTCATCAAAATAAACCAAACCATCTGTCGTTGTAACAACAGGAACTTTTGAACGTCCCATGCCTACAAACCAGTTGCCGGGCTTGCCGGCAATATACCTGATAACCCTGTCTGTCTGATTGGGATCTGCGGGTATAATAAGTTTGAAACCAAACAGGTTTCTAAGTACACCTATGTAATCAATACACTGATGTGTTTTTCCATCTTCTCCAACATCAAGTCCGATGTGAGTGCAGACTAACTTGAGGTTGGTATAATTCTGGTCGTTGAGCCTTGCCTGGTTAAATGTTTCGTCAACCCCAAAAACCCCGAAGTCTGAGAAAAAACTGACAATCCTATCGGTAGAGATTGCCCCTGCAATAGTTGCTGCATTATGTTCCTGGACCCCGAGCTGAAAAAACCGTTCAGGGAATTCCTTTTCAAACAGGTCTGTTTTGACGGATGTTGCAAGGTCACAGTCAAAAACAACCACAGGATACTGTTTATTATCTGCATTTTCCTTTGCGACTTCCACAAGGGCTTTGCCATAAGCGGTGCGGTTATCAGTTTTTTCATCGCTTTTATAGACAACAGGTGTACCTTCTTTGAAATCAGGACAATAGTAAAATTTTCTCTCAGGGTACTGCCATTTGTTAGTCCTCATCTGCCGGTATCTGTCAATAGCAGGGGAAATTCCCAGTTCTGTCATTGCTTTTTTATATGCCTGTTCATCAAGTGTTTTACCGTGATACTTATATTCATTTTCCATAAAGGAGACGCCCTTGCCGAGAACAGTATGTGCGAGGATACAGACAGGTTTCGGTATCTCAAGGGACTTTTTTATCGCACTGTAAAGTTGGGCAAAATCATGACCATCAACCTGGATGGTTTCCCAACCATCCGCCTTGTAATTGGCGCATATATCGCATGGCATAACATTATTTGTTATACCGCTTATCTGTATCTTATTATAGTCTACAATGACAGTCATATTATTTATCTTATATTTGTTGGCAAACCTTCTGGCTTCTGCAATCTGTCCTTTTGTCTGTTCTCCATCACTCATAAGAACAAAGGTATATGTGTCTCTTTTATGTATCCTATCTGCCAGCGCAAACCCGCAGCCTGCAGAAAGTCCCTGTCCAAGGTTACCTGTACCCCATTCTACTCCAGGGACTTTCCTTACAATATGCCCTTCAAATATACTGCCTGAAAGTCTGAATGTCGCAACAGCCATATCTATATCAAAAAAACCCAGTCTGCCCATTGCTGCATAAACCCCTGGTGATGTGTGTCCATGGCTTACAACTATCTTGTCTCGTGAAGGGTCATCCAGTCTGTCAGGAGCGATGTTGGCATAAGAGAAAACCGTCAGATATATGTCAATCGATGACATAGAACCGCCGGGATGTCCCGAGTTAGAAAGAGTCGTCATTGTCAGGATATCTCCCTTACACAACCTGCTTAGTTCCTGTAGATTTGCTATTTCTTTATCTTCCAGTTTTTCTTTTTGAAATCTCCTCATTTTTTTCTCCTTACCGAATGAGAGGAAAACATTTCCTCGCAATGATATCCTCTTTTGTTCCCCTATCTTCTTTTGTTTTAGTGGTACGTAGAGATGAAAGGTTCATCTACTATTTATCATTTCTTCGCAGGAATACGCCGGAATAGTTCCCAACAACGTTTCCTTTTTCAAGGGTTATCTCACCGTTTACTATTACATAGTCAATCCCGCTCGGATACTGGTGTGGGTTTTCAAATGTAGCCTTATCATTTACTGTTGTACGATCCCAGATGACTATATCTGCCCACGCGTCTTGTCTGAGGAGCCCCCTGTCGTTTAAAGACAACCTTTGGGCAGGCAGCATTGTCATTTTTCTGATGGCGTCT
>CAZYYF010000021.1:4178-11852 GCA_964650875.1 uncultured bacterium | reverse complement strand
CACTGAATACTTACGAGATTTTTTCCTGTAAAAGACGAAAGTATATTCCTCACAACGATAGTGACATAAAGAAAAGCGAGCTCCTGAAATAAATTCAAAATGACAATTTATGATGTATTATAGAGGCACAATAAATGGCACCACTATAGAAAGGAAAAGGACATCTCTTATGAAAATATCTGTTGTAAGCGATACCCACGGCAGTTTGCAGGGATGGGAACCAGAAGATTGTATCACATCTGTAACAGATTCTATTATACACTGCGGCGACCTTTTCAACCACGGTCCTGGAAATCCTATTCCTGAAAAATACGCTCCAAAAGAACTGCTTGAGAAATTTAACAGCATTGAGAAGCAGCTTCTTGTAGTAAAAGGCAACTGCGATTCTGAGGTAGACCAGAAAATGCTTAATGTGCCCATAACATATCCTTTTCTCATTTTACAGATTGACCGGACAAGAATATTGGCATCACACGGACACCTTTTCAAAGAAGAAGAAATTATATCTCTATCAAAAAAATGGCATCTTAATATTATCATCACAGGACATACCCATAAATGGAAATTGGAAACACACGGGAATTTTATATGGCTCAACCCGGGAAGTACTTCAATCCCCAAAGATAGTCCTTCCTCCTTTTCCCTTATTGATACAGATAAACGTATAGTAAAAGTTTTTAACTTAAATACAAAAGAAATTCTTGCAGAATGTCCGTTCTTATAATCTCTGAAACCTTATTGGAAATACATCATGGAAAAACACAGGGTTGAAATAATTTGTGTGGGGAGCGAACTACTCTTGGACAGAGTTAATACGGATATAAATATACTTTCCGATATAATGGCAAAAACTGGCCTGTCAATAAAAAAATGTACCATAGTTCCTGACCAGGAGGATGAAGTGGTAAATGCGGTCAAAACCTCTCTTGAAAAAACAGATATATTGCTTGTTACAGGAGGACTTGGGCCTACTTCGGATGATATCACAAAGGAATCGGTCGCAAAACTTCTTAACCGCAAACTTGTCTATTCTGACAGTATATGGAAAACTATCAATGAAAGATTCGCTAAAAGAGGGCTCATCCCTTCAGAGATAAATAAAAAACAGGCCTATATAATAGAAGGCTCAAAGGTTATAGATAATTATGCAGGAACTGCCCCAGGCCTCATAGTAAGCGAAGGAACAAAAAAGATAGTACTTTTTCCCGGTCCCCCGTTAGAGCTTAAACCTATGGCGGAATATTTTGCATCACAGCTCCAAAAAAAATTTTCAGAAGGTCCTCTTGTGATATATAGATATGGTATCTCGGGAGTATCAGAATCAGTGGTGGAAGAAAAAATTCATCCTCTTATGAAATCTCTTAATCTCCAATATACGATACTTGCACATCCACAGATGATAGAAATACTGATAACCGCAGAATGTCCGGCCCCAACATTAAAAACAATAGAAAACACCATGGAAACCGAATTTGGAAATGATTATCTGGGTCTTAACCCTCCTACCCTTCCTGAGATACTTGGTCAACTACTGAAAAAAAAGAATCTCACCATTGCAATTGCGGAATCCTGTACAGGAGGATTAGCATCAAAACTGTTAACAGACATTCCGGGAAGCTCTGAATATTTCAAGGGATCTGTTGTGGCATATAACAATATACTGAAAAAGAGAATTCTGAAAGTTCCTAAATCTGTAATAAAAAAATATGGGGCTGTAAGCCAGGAAACAGCATTGGCTATGGCAAGAGGTATAAAAAAGGCAGGAAAAGCAGATGTCTCTATTAGTTTTACAGGCATAGCCGGCCCTACTGGAGCAAGTAATAAAAAACCAGTAGGTCTTGTGTTCATAGGTCTCGGACTTCCATTTAACACATATGATGTTGGTCGGTTCATTTTTTCTGGCAACAGGGAAAGAATAAGAGAACAAGCAGCATATAAAGGTTTTGACCTGATGATAAAAAATTTGAAGAGGGAACATGTCAAGAAATAAAATTATCTTTATTATTTTAGTGTTTTTATTAGCAGGATACCTGATTATCAAAGCCGTCACACTTCCTCCTCTTTTAAAAACTGCAAAATTAATAGAGATACCAGAAGGGGCAAACGCCATCGAGATAGCAAAACTGCTTAAGGAAAAAGGTGTCATAAAAAACACAAAGTGGTTTCTCTATTGGACCAATAGATACCAAGTACAGAAAAAATTGAAGGCAGGCATCTATGAGTTTTCCGGAAGGACTTGCCTGAAAAAAGTTATCTCAAAACTAATTAAAGGAGAAGTTAGTCTCGTAAAAATATCCATTCCTGAAGGTTATACTATTAATGACATAGGGCTGCTACTTGAAAAAAAAGAGCTGGTAGAAAAAAATGCTTTTATTCAGTATGCAAGAGAAAAAAAACTGGAGGGTTTTCTCTTCCCTGATACATATTTTTTCCCTAGAAAGGTCTCTGTTGAAGGTATCGCTTCTACAATGTTTCGAAGATTCAAAGATGTTTTTGAAGATATCTATGGAGAACCTATAAACGACAACAATTTTAAGAAAATCAAAGAGATAGTAACAGTGGCTTCAATACTTGAAAAGGAAGCTATGTACACAAATGAAAGAAAGATAATAGCAGGTATTATATATAAAAGGCTAAAGAAAAATATGCCTATTCAAAGCTGTGCCACAGTGTTATACGTCCTTGAAAGACCTAAGACAAGACTATCTTCCCGGGACCTTATGATTAATTCACCTTACAATACATACAAACATAAGGGACTTCCTCCTGGCCCCATCTGTAACCCCGGAAAAGATTCTCTACAGGCCGCTCTAAATCCCCGAACAACAGATTATCTTTTCTTTGTTTCCATGGGTAACGGCTGCAACCAGTTTTCAAAAACCTACAAAGAGCACCAGAGAGCAATAAACCTCTTTCTTTCTTCCAATCCCCAATCCGAAACACCCGTACTTAACTAATGGTGTTTCTACTGCTATATTTTCTTGCCTAATCAGGTAGGTATAACCGTTATTTTTTTATCAGAAGGAAGTATGCCTTTTTCCATAAAAAGAGAAGTCATTACAGCAACCATCGCTCCGTTATCCATGCAAAGTTTTCTGTCAGGTATAAAGAGCCTTACATTGTATTCAAAAGCCAGTTGTCTGAATCTATCCTGCAGGTACTTATTCTGTATTACTCCGCCTCCAATAAGTAAAGAGACAGGCTGATACTGTTTCAAAACCCTCTTTGTTTTTTCTATAAGAACATCTCCAACAGCCTTTTGAAACCCGGCACATATATCCGGAAGATTAGATTTGATACCATGCTTTCTTATATAATATAACACCGATGTCTTAAGACCGCTGAAACTGAAATCAAAAGAATCCTTTGATAACAGGACAACAGGAAACTTTATTCTGTTTTCATTACCTCTCAAAGCTTCTTGTTCAACGTGGGGACCTCCAGGAAAATCAAGTCCCAACATCCTGCCCACTTTATCAAACGTCTCTCCACATGCATCATCAACTGTTTGTCCAATAATATTGAAATCGATGGGATTTCCCATATAAAAAAATGTCGTATGTCCTCCTGAAATAACAAATCCTATCGCAGGGAAACATACTTGGGAATTTAAGAAATTTGCTGCTACATGTGCATATATATGGTTGACCATATACAACGGTATGTTCAAGGCAGTTGCAAGCCCACAGGCAAAAGAAACTCCCATCAGAAGACAACCTTTGAGACCAGGATGGTTAGTTACTCCCACAACGTCTATCTCTTCAGGTGTTAAGCAGGTTTCCTCAAGTGCTTTAAGAAAAAGGGTATCTATAGATTCAAGATGCGCACGGCTTGCCAGTTCAGGAACAACTCCTCCGTAAGCGAAATGTATATTATCCTGACTTGCTATGAGATTGGATATCACACAATTGTTTTTTATTAATCCTATGCCAGTTTCATCACAGGATGTTTCTATCCCTAATATAACCATGTTATTTATTCAAGCACAGCGGACACGGGCACTATTTCTACTTTTTCAGTCACAACAGGCATCATCCGTTTTAAAACATCTATAGTATTTTTTCTCGCATGTCCTACACCTATAGCTGTACCCTGTTGTTTTGCTTCTTCAACAAGCTTCCATATCTGTTGTTCTATATATTGTGGGTCAGAAGAATTGTCTATAAAAACATCTCTTTTTCCTGTTTTAATACCCATCTCTTTTGCAAGCAGGTATCCGCAACTTTTTTTTGATGTCATACTGTCAATGAAAAAAAGATGTTTCTTTTTTATCTCTTCAAGTAGAATCTTCATTAATTCTTCATCGGTGGTAAAAAGCGAACCCATATGGTTGTTTATTCCCTTTACATAGGGATAATAATATTCTATATCTTTATTAAACTGTTCAATAATTTCTTCCTTTTCCATATCTGTTTTTAACAGCCCTTTGTCAAGAGATTGGGATGGAGCAGACGGTTCAAGGGGAAGATGTAGAAGAAGGTCAAAAGTTTCGTTTTGCTTAAGAGAATCAAAAATTTCTTTACTGTACTGAGCCTGAGGCAAAAACGCAAGAGTAAAAGGCTGGTTTATTTTTTCTATTTCTCGCACTATTTCTTTATTCCAACCCACATCATCTATGATTAAAGCAACACGAGGTTTTTTCCCCACTACTCTTTTGCTCTCCTTATGCTCTCTCTCTTCCTTTTTTTTCTCTTGTCCTTCAAAAATCGGAAGGGTTGGTTTTTCTGGTGGGAAAACATCAGGCTGCTTTTTCAGTTCCTTTATAATAAAAAGAATAACTATCAGAATTGCCAGAATAATTACCAATACAACAGGAAGAAACCAGTTATAGTTATTGTCCCCCTTTTTATTATTTTGACCCATGTTTATCTATCATATCCTTTAATACCTCAACTGCCTTTTCAAATTGCACATCGCCTTTTTCTCCTGGGACTATAGGTTTTATTGGTTCATCTTCATACATCTCATCAACAGTCTCATCCTCTCGCTCTTTTTCTACTCTATCCTTGTTTTGCCGAACAGGAAATTCAACGACAACATCTGGTTCTATCCCTTTACCTTCTATGCAGATACCAGAAGGGGTATAGTAATAAGCGATAGTAAGTTTCAGAGCAGAACCATCTCTGAGAGAAATAAGGTTTTGTACAGAACCCTTGCCAAACGTTTTTAGACCTACCGTGGTTACACTTGAAAGATTGTCTTTCAATGCTCCCGTAACAATTTCAGAAGCACTCGCACTTCCATGATTAATAAGTATCACCATAGGTTTGTTCCATCTTTCTTTTTTTCTACTATAATATGTGTTTCTATCACTTTCTTCCCTGCCTTGGGTATATACTATGAGCTTTCCCCTCGGAAGAAACATATCGCTTACCTCAATCGCAGAAGAAAGCAATCCACCAGGGTTATTTCTAAGGTCAAGAATCAGTCCTTTGATATTTGCATTATTGAAATCCTGAAGTGTTTCTGATAGATCAGCGGCAGTCTGCTCCTGAAAATCTCTTATTCTCACATACCCTAAACCATCTTCAAGCACTTTTGCTCTTACTGATTTCATTTTTATGACATCTCTCACAAGAGTAAATTTTTTCAACTCATTTGTACCTGCCCTCATTACATTTATGGTTACTTCTGTCCCTTTTTGACCCCTTAATTTCTGGGCGGCTTCAAAAGTTGTAAAACCTTTCGTGGATTCATTATCTATCTCTATTATTCTATCGCCAGGTTTTATACCTGCATTCCACGCGGGAGTATCTTCAATGGGACTTACAACTGTTATTATGCCATCCTTCAAAGTAATCTCCATACCAACACCCTGAAATTCGCCTTTTGTTTCCAGCTGTAATTCCTCTTTCATAGCAGGTTCCAGAAAAGCGCTGTAAGGATCCAGAGAAACAAGCATTCCTTTCAATGCGCCGTATATGAGCTTTTTATCCTCTACATTGGTCACATATTGTTTGCGCACAACCTCCAGGGCATCTATAAAAAGTTCTATATTTCTGTAAACTTCTTCTTCCTTAAGTCTTGCCTGAGATACCTGTACATCGCTGCCTATAATTATAGAAAGCGATATAAGACCTATCATAACCCACAACATTCTTTTCATGTGTGCTACCCCTTTTTAGTTTTTATTTCGCATTTGTTTTATTCTACACCAAACTACATCCTTTTTAAAGCCTTACTTAAATTCTCTGTTACAATTTTAGGATTTGCTTTCCCTTTTGTCTCCTGCATCACCTGCCCTACAAGATATCCTAATGCCTGTTGTTTCCCGTTCTTATAATCCTCAACGGCTTTAAGGTTGCTTTGCAATACCTTTTTTATGATATCATCTATGAAATTCTCATCGGTAATCTGGATAAGATTTTTTTCCTTTACAATACTATCAGGAGATTTTCCACTTTTGAAACATTCATAAAGCACCTGTTTAGCAGTAGTTCCAGTTATCTTGTGTTCTTCAACAAGAACAAGTATCTGCGCCATATATTCGGGCGTAACTGATAAGCTGGCAATCTCTGTTTTAGTCTCCTTAATCATTGCCATAAGTTCACCCATAATCCAGTTAGCAGCTCTCTTGGGATCCTTAACCTTAACAACGGTTTTTTCAAAATAATCTGCTATTTCTTTTTTGGAAGTAAGAGATGAAGCATCATAATCAGAAAGCCCATATTCACGAATAAACCTTTCCTTTCTCTGTTGAGGCAATTCCATTACTTGTTGAATTACCTTCTGTATCATTTCTTTACTTACATATACAACAGGAAGATCAGGGTCAGGAAAATATCTGTAATCTTGGGCTTCTTCTTTACTTCTCATACCTTCTGTAACCTGCATTTCGTCATTCCATAAACGTGTTTCCTGGATAACTTTAACATCTTTTTTAAGCATTGATACCTGCCGGTTTGCCTCGTAATCAAGAGCCTTTCTCACAGCCTTAAACGAATTCATATTTTTAATTTCAGCTTTCACGCCCATCGTAGACTCTCCTTTGGACCTGACTGAAATATTGGCATCACACCTAAGGGAACCTTCCTCCATATTACAATCACTGATTTCCAGGTACTCAAGAACTTGTTTTAAACTGTTAAGAAATTTTTCAGCTTCGGCAGAACTTCTGATGTCAGGTTCAGTAACAATTTCAAGCAAAGGAATACCACTCCTGTTAAGGTCAATAAAAGAATAACCACTCTGCCCTTGCGAATGTATAAGCTTGCCAGCGTCCTCTTCCATATGCATTCTTTTAATCCTTATTTTTCTCCCTTCTAATAGAAAATGTCCGTCTGCAGCGATAGGTTGTTCATACTGTGAGATCTGATAATTCTTTGGCAGGTCTGGATAAAAATAGTTTTTCCTGGCAAATATGGAGGCGCTAAAAATTTCACAGTTAAAAGCAACTGACGCTTTCATTGCCAAATCAATTGCCTTACTGTTCAGTACAGGAAGCGTCCCTGGCATGCCTGCACATATAGGACACACCTGTGTATTGGGTTCCGACCCAAATTTTGTTGAACACCCACAGAATAATTTTGATTCTGTAGAAAGCTCCACATGAACTTCAAGACCTATAACCAGTTCATAATTTTCCATCTAAGTGTTTCCCTGTAACGCGCTATATCCCCAACCAAAAAGTATAAGAGTGGATTTGAGATATGGCAAAAAGAGAAAGAAAATAAT
>CAZYYF010000021.1:0-4078 GCA_964650875.1 uncultured bacterium | reverse complement strand
AACCAAAAAGTATAAGAGTGGATTTGAGATATGGCAAAAAGAGAAAGAAAATAATGTGAAACGGATTTTATACTTCTATCTTACTCTATAATTCTCTCCTCTAACCTATTTCAACTTGTTATTATTCCACTATGAAGTTAAGAATTTACTGGTTCTAAATACCATCAATCTCTATTGCTATTTATCGTTAACATTTTCAAATTTGCTTGCCAGATTGCCTTCCTCTAAAGGTATGTATCTTCTGACTGCAGCAAAATGTTGCTTAAAATATGTATTGTTAAGAGAAGCAATAGTCACCTGCCTTTGCGAAGAACTGGCATGTATGAAAAGATTGTCCCCAATATATATTCCTACATGATATATATACCCGCCCCTTTTGAAAAAAACAAGGTCCCCCGGAACCGCATCTTCAAGGTTCACATAGATACCTTCTTTATACTGAAGATGGGATGTAGCGGGAAGAGAAATTCCTATATTACCATAAACAATACGTGTAAGAGTTGAACAGTCAATTCCTATTTCCCCCTTACCCCCAAGTTTATAAGGAGTCCCGATATAATCGTAAGCAGCCTGTATTATCCGTTCTCGCAGACTCAATTCATAGTCCTGTCCAGCATCTGAAAGTTCACTTTCAACAGGCATTTCTTCTTTCTGAATAACGAGTATTTGACCTTCCTTAAAATCCTTTTCATCTAAAAGATTGGTTCGTTTCAATTCGTCAACAGTAACGCCAAACTGATTCGCAAGACCCTGCAACGTCTCACCTTTTTTTACAGTGTAATATATCTTGTCTGAAACAGATATAATGGGTGTAGGATTTTCAATTGAAGGTAAACTCGGAGGGACTTTACGGGCAAAAGAGACCTTTAATGTTTTTCCTACAAGTAGTGTATTGCTTTTAAGGTTGTTCAACTTTTTTATACTTGATACGGAAATATTAAACTTTTTACTTATCTTGTATAGATTGTCTCCTTTCTCAACTTTATAATATATGACATTATCAGGGTTCTTCGAACTTCTATTGTCTTTTTGTATATCTGTTGAACTGACAAGTTTCTTTACGATAAGTCTCTGGTTGGGATATATAACAGAATTTTTCATATTATTGAGATTTTTAAGGGAAGCAACTTTAACATTATATTTTCTGGAGATAGAAGAAAGACTCTCACCTTTTTTTACTGTATGATAGTGAAACACAGCATCAGGATATAGCCAGAAAGCATACAAAATAAAACAAAACATAGCATATCTTAATTTTTTCATCTTACCTCCGTTTTTGAATTTACAGGGAAAATTTTTGCTATTTCTCTTTTCTTTTGTTCAAAATATTCGTCTATCCTATACATCAAACCCTCCATATTCTCAATCGTATGAAGCCTTTCTTCAATTTTCTGCTGATGCTCTATTATGAGCCTTAATGCATCAGCGATAGGGTCGGGAAGTTTGTTGTGGTCAAGGTCTATTTTTTCCTTTCTTTTTTCTCCAACAATTCTACCTGGCACACCCACTACTGTTGCACAGGCAGGCACTGATTTTACAACAACAGAACCAGCACCTATCTTTACTCCATCCCCTATCTCTATGGCACCCAGCACTATCGCTCCAGCTCCTATTACAACATTATTACCGATAGTAGGATGCCTTTTTTTCTTTGCCATGGAAGTACCACCCAGTACCACTCCCTGGTACAACAAAACATCATCTCCTATCTCAGCAGTTTCACCTATTACAACGCCCATTCCATGGTCAATAAAAAATCTTTTGCCTATAGTTGCCCCCGGGTGTATTTCAATACCTGTTATTATCCTGCATATATTGGACAAGATTCGTGCAAGTGTTTTTTCTCCTTTCTTCCATAGAAAATGAGCAACCCGGTAAAGAAACAGGGCATGCAGTCCTGGATATGCGATCAGAACCTCAAACACATTCCTCGCTGCAGGGTCCCTATCAAAAACTGTTGTCACATCTTCTTTTATCTGCTTAAACATTTATTATCTCTTAAAAAACCAACAACGAAGGATTTTCAAAGATGCTCTTGAAATAGGAATAGAAATTTCCAGCATATGAACCATCAATAACCCTGTGGTCAAAAGAAAAAGAAACGTTCATCACTGACCTTATTGCTATACGGTCAGAAACAACATAAGGTTCTTTACAAATGCTACCCACTCCCATAATTGCCACACCAGGAGGATTGATAATAGGCTGGAAGTTTTCCACACCATACATGCCGAGATTGGAAATAACAAACCTCGCTGTCTTGAGTTCATTCTCAGAAAGTTTATTTTCCCTTGCCCTGTCTGCAAGAAATTTTATTTCTTTAGATAATCTCGCTATTCCTTTATTGCGACAATCCCTTACCACAGGTACGACAAGTCCATCCTTTATAGCAACAGCCAACCCTATATCTATGGTTTTATAAACCCTGATTTCATTATTTTCCAGTGCCCCATTAAGAAGTGGATATTTTTCCAATGCCCTCGCCGTAAGAAATACAAGAAAGTCTGTGTAAGTAAGATTTATATCTTCCTTTTTCTTGATTTCTTTTATTCTTGCTATTTCATCTACACAAAATTTCCCCTCTATATAATAATGAGGTATGTCTCTTTTACTTTCAACAAGCCTTCTGGCTATTATTTTTCTTAAAGGCGTCCATGGAACTATTTCATAGTCGGCAGAAAGGCTTTCTGGACTGCTTGTTCCAGCAAGATTCTTCTTGTCAATATATTCAAGAACATCCTTTTTTTCCACCCTGCCATCAGGTCCGGTTCCTTTCACAAGAGAAATATCCAGTCTTGCTTCTTCGGCAAGTTTCCTTGCAAGAGGAGAAACCTTCACCTTACCTTTGTCTGCAGCAACAAAGTTATCAGAACTTTCAATCACATTCTTTGCTGTTACGGATATATCTGAACCCGGAACTTTTTTTTCTTGTTTATTTTCTTTTTTCTTCTCTAAAGAACCAGAAGGCAAAGGTTCATCAGGAGTATCCGAGATGTACCCGATAACGGTAGTTACCTTAATAGGGTCATCCGACGGCTGAAAAAGTTTTTTCCTCAAATATCCTTCATCAATCGCCTCTACCTCAAAATTAGTTTTGTCAGTCATAACCTCAAATAAAACCTCATTTTTTTTGACCTTCTCACCTTCTTCTTTTTTCCATGAAACAAGGTACCCTTCTTCCATAGTTTCACCGAGCTTGGGCATGATGACTTCTTTTATCATTGCTCCTCTTATCCCTCCCGATAGGGTTAAAAACTCATTTATTAAGTATCTTTCTTACTGCTTCACATATTCTCTGGGTATCAGGTATGGCAAGTTTTTCAAGAACAGGACTTTTTGGCATCGGAACATCAGCACCCGCCACCCTGACTATGGGTGCATCTAACCAGTCAAAAGCCTCTTCCACTATCTTCATTCCTATTTCCGCTCCTGTGCCGCCAGTTTTACAGTCCTCCTCCACTATAACTACCCTGTTTGTCTTTTTTACAGAGTTAATTATTGTATTCATATCCAGAGGAAGCAACGTTCTTAAATCTACTATTTCTACATCAATATCTTCTTTTTCCAAAATCTGGGCCGCTTCAAGGCAAAAATGAAACATTCTTGAATAGGTTAGGATAGTAACATCTTTGCCTGTCCTTTTTATTTCAGCAACGCCAATAGGAATCGTATATTCTCCTTCTGGAACTTGGCCTTTTATATTATATAACATTTTATGCTCAATGAAAACAACAGGATTATCTTCTCTTATAGAACTTTTCAACAACCCTTTGGCATCAGCTGGAGTAGAAGGCATAACAACCTTTATGCCTGGAATGTGGATAAGCCAGGCTTCAAGGCTCTGGGAATGGTGAGCACCAAGAGTACGACCTGCCCCTCCTTCAGTCCTAAGCGTGAAAGGAACCTTGCATTTTCCACCAAACATATATCTTATCTTGGCTACCTGGTTGTTAAGCTGTTCCATACAAAGTCCTATAAAATCTATGTACATAATCTCAACAACAGGCCTCATGAATGTAAGCGCAGCACCTAACCCTACGCCTACTATTGCATTCTCAGAGATGGGAGTATCAAGTAC
>CAZYYF010000020.1:0-12148 GCA_964650875.1 uncultured bacterium | reverse complement strand
AGCTCAAGAAACATTCCCCCTCAGAGATTATGGATAAATTCAGAATAAATCCACCTGGTTTAAAAGAATTTTTTAAGGCATGCGAAAATGGTTCGGCGGATTTGGAGGATTTGATAACCCAGGTTATGGTTAGAAGGACAAGAAGTAATATTCGTGAATATTGGGGAGAAGATATTAAATTCCCAGAAAGAAAAGGACCTTTTCGGGTTGACTATGATATTGATAAAGTTTATCCAGGGGGGCTTTATAAAAATTTGAGTAATTTGATAGAAAACCTTAAATTTGCCAGATATGATATTGGTAGTTATGTAAAAGATACAGACAAATTTTCCCCGGATGAATTACAAAGATTAAAGGTGGCTGGTAAAAATTTAAGAAAGTTAATGAAAATTATTTTGTTCAGGAGGTTAGAAAGTAGTATTCAGGCATTTAGAGAAACTGCCGATTGGATGCAAAAATCCAATGTTGTTTTTTTGCAGGCATTAAGTGATAATAAAATTTTAGCAGGGGAAGAAGCAGAAAGAATTATTGATGAATTAAAAGCAGGAGAAGATATAGAAAATATTGAAATTTTAGAAGCAAAATATGATGCAAATTGGTTTGAGAAAGAGCAGTTAGAAAAGGACATAGACAAAGATAAAAACATATTTGAAGAGATGTATAATTCGGTTAAAAATTTGACAGCAGAAAATGATGATAAACTTATTCATTTAATTTCCTTATTAAACTCAGAGGAAATAAAGGGCAAAAAAACTATTATATTTACCCAATTTTCTGCAACTGCTAAATATCTTGGGAAAGAATTAAAAGATGAATTTAAAAATGTTGATTATGTAAGTCAAGATACTGGACAGGTTATTACAAAAGCGAAAAAGTTTGCACCAAAGGCGAATAAATATAAAGTTAAACCAGGGGAAGAAATAAATATATTAGTAAGTACAGAACTTTTGAGTGAGGGATTAAACCTTCAAGATGGACAGGTTGTTATTAACTATGAGTTGCACTGGAATCCTGTTAGAATTATTCAAAGGATAGGAAGAATTGATAGAATTGGAAGTGGTTATGATGAAATTTATGTTTTTAATTTCTTCCCGGAAGAAGAGGTAGAAGCAAATATAAATGTTGAGAAAAAGGTTAAGGGAAGAATAGAAGAAATTATCCAAAAATTTGGTGGAGATGAAAAAACCATTTCATTAGATGAAGAAACAGTGAAAAAGAAACTTTTTGAGGTTTATACAGAAAATAGGGGGTCATTAGAAGAAGAGGAATTTCGTTCAAGAGCAAGTCATTTTTTGATGGAATGGAAAAAATTGAAAGATAAATATCCTGATGAATATAAAAAAGCACTTGACCTACCATGGATGGTAACCTGTGGTTTAGTGAATAAAAAGGTAAATAATGTAGTTGCTGTTTTTTGTAAGTCAGATGACTATTATAAATTACTTTTAGCCGATGAGATAGGGAAAATCATAGAAAAAAATGATTGGAAGATATTGGAATTGTTAGAATGCCTCCCGGAAGATAAAGCAGAACCTCTTTTGAAATTTCATCTGGATATTCTGGAGAAAATAAGGAAAGATTTTGAATGTGATATCAATAAAAGGGAGATAGAAAAACAGATGTTAGAAGAGATTAAAAGACAGGTAATTAAAAAATTAGAAAGGTTTAAAAGAGGAAGGACTGAAAAATTCAAAAAAGAGACAGAAGAAGTTATTGAAAAAATCAGACATATAAAATTGAGTGTTATTGAAAGAAGAAAATTGAGAAAAGTCATTAGGAAATATGGATTATTACCTGGGGATTTGCTTGAAGAGATAAAGGAAATAATAAAAAATGCAAAAACAGAAGAAGAGAAACAAATACAAAAGAAATATGCCCAAATTATTATCAGTGAGTCCTTAACTGCCCCGTAATATTTTCTCTCCCTATCAGTTAGATAGTAAGGTTATTTTTTGTTGAAAAGGTTATAAATCATAGGGAGCCGTAGTCCACTTTCCATGTTCTATAATTTTGGTTCTTTCTTAAAAAATTGCACTAATATTTGTCCGTCAGGTATACTCAAAGGGATAGGGAGATATTAGGGTTGGGAGTGAAAATTTGGTATGATAAAGAGCAACATTCATGCCCGCCCCAAAACGGCAGGCGCAGGCACAAAAGGGAATGAAAATCCTGCAAGATAGTATGTCCTCACTCAACGGCGTCATTGCGAGCGTATTGTGCGTGGCAATCCCATGCATGGGATTGCTTCGCCCCGATTAAACAGCATCGGGACTCGCAATGACAAGAGGGCCACTGGGGTCTCCCCCCTTGTTTGGGCAAAGAGAAAGAGAAATTAGAAGACGACATTCTATCTTTCCATGATGCGACATTTTAACTTTCTAACTACAAAGTAATTGACAAAAGCATCAATAAATGTTTTCATTATAAGGTTAACAGTAGACACTGGTATTGACCATAGGAGGGTATGATGGATAAACAACAGATAAAAAGAGGTATTGAAAACCTTTCTGCTGAATTCGGAGAAGACCGGGTAGAAAAGGCCGTAGATGCAGTAAAAAAATTTCAGATAGATATGCCTTCCTGGACACTTGGCTCTTTTGGAGGTGGAAGATTTGGTGATTACACTCCGCCAGGTTATGCCCGTAACATCTACGAGAAACTTGATGACGCAGCTTTTATAAACAAGCTGACGGGAGCCGCTTCTATGGTTGCCACACATATACTATGGGATTTTTCTAATGATGGAATGCAAGGAGATTTTGAGATAGCCCGAAAAGTCCGTGATGAATGCAGGACAAGAGGGTTAGAATTAGGAACCGTAAGTCCCTCTTATTTCCTGAGTGGTTCTGAAAACGGAAGCTTTATCTCTCCTGACCCGAAAACCCGCAGAAGGTATCTGGAACAGACAATTCTTGGCGGTAAGATTGCAAAAGAATTAGGCAATGGAGTTCTGGCACTCTGGTTTCCTGACGGCTCTCTTTATCCTGGGCAGATAGAACTTAGAGATGCTTACGAGATGATGAAAAAGACACTGAAAGAAAGTTACATTAGTATTCCTAAGGATGTTCTTATTCTTATAGAATACAAGGTATTTGCCCCCAATACATACAGCACCGTGATTCCCGACTGGGGCACTGCTTTTATTCTTGCACGGTCTCTCGGAAACAACGTAGGTGTTCTCATAGACTTGGGACATCATCATCTTCTCACAAACGTGGAACAGATAATTGCCATGCTCCTCTCTGAACAGATGAGAAGCGGTTTTCATTTCAATACAAGCTATGCCTTTGATGACTACCAGTCTGTAGAACCAAATCAGCAGATAGCCAGGATATTCTATCAGTTATATACAGGAGGCGTCGTTTCGTCTTCTGCTTCAAAGAACTGGGCATATATGTTAGACCAGGCAATCAGTAAAGAAAATAGAATACATGCACTTATTAACTCTATTGATTCCCTACATCTTTCTCTGGCAAAGGCAGCTATAGTGGATACGGAAAAGATACAGGAGGTACGGAAAGCAGGTGAAATCATGCTGGCAAACAGGCTTTTCAACGATGCCTTAATGAATGCCGATGTAAGAGCTATCGTGGCAAAAGCCCGTATGGAAAAAGACCTGCCACCAGACCCGATGCAAGCCTATATAACAAGCGGGTATCAACAGAAAATAGAATCAGAGAGAAAATAAAAGGGCTATCCTTTGTTGCTAATGAAGAGCCCCGCTCTTACAGGCGGGAATTTCCGCATTATTAAAACCCAACAGAAAACTCGTTTCATTGTATCATCCACTCGTTTATGACCAATCAAGTATAACCTTACCTGAGTTTCCTGAACGCATCACCTCAAATCCTTCAAGATATTCAGTGAAATGAAACCTGTGGGTAATAACAGCCGAGATATCAAGTCCCGTCTGGAGCATGGCTGTCATCTTATACCATGTCTCATACATCTCTCTTCCATAGATACCTTTCAAAGTCAGCCCGTTGAATATCACCGTATCCCAGTTTATTTTTGTCTCGGGTTCCAATATCCCGAGAAGCGCTATTTTACCACCGTGACACATATTGGCAAGCATGCTCTGCAAAGCAGACGCCTTACCCGACATCTCCAATCCTACATCAAAACCCTCCTTCATTCCGAGTTTTTTTTGAGCGTCTTCTATTGTATCTTTTCTTACATCAAGGGCAAGGGTTGCTCCCATTTTGCGGGCAATCTCAAGCCGGTAAGGATTAACATCTGTTATAACCACATACCTTGCTCCCGCATGCTTGACAATAGCAGTAGCCATTATACCGATGGGTCCTGCTCCGGTAATAAGTACATCTTCTCCAAGTACATCAAACGAGAGTGCTGAATGGGTGGCGTTACCAAAAGGGTCAAATATCGCAAGTGTTTCAAGAGATATGTTAGGGTTAGCATACCACACATTGGTAACAGGTATACAGAGATATTCAGCAAAAGCTCCTGCACGATTAATACCAACCCCTGAGGTATCTTTACATAGGTGTCTACGACCAGCAAGACAGTTGCGGCATCTGCCACAGACAAGGTGGCCTTCTCCACTGACGATATCGCCGGGCTTGAAATCCGTAACATTACTGCCGGTTGTTTCTACAACCCCAGCAAATTCATGTCCTATAACTGTAGGTATAGAAATATGCTGCTGCGCCCAGGTATCCCAGTTGTAGATATGCACATCAGTACCGCATATTGCAGCTTTTTTTATCTTAATGAGAACATCATTTATCCCAGGAGAGGGTACCGGCACATCTTCAAGCCACAATCCAGGTTCTGCCTTTTTCTTCACAAGTGCTTTCATATGGGCCTCTTTCATAGGTATTATTGTACTATCTGCCAAAATTGGCTATACTTTCAGTACGTTTCTCTTAGTCTTTTTTGAGATTTTGAATGGAGGTATTTGAGAATGATAAGCCGGATAGGGCATATCTCTTCTCCATAATAATGCGTATTGACCACTTATTATAAAGATTGATATAAGTATAGAATAATTATTTTTTTTATGCAACATAGAATAATAAAATTTGCAGTAAAACGCAAGTAGTTGTATCATAAAAGGACCAAACGAGGAGAAAAATCAATGAGATGGAGTAAATATTTCATGCCTACTGCGAAAGAGGCTCCTAAGGATGCTGAAACAATAAGCCATAAGCTTATGTCAAGAGCAGGACTGATAGACAAGACGGCTTCAGGTGTCTATACATACCTGCCTGCTGGATACAGGGTTTTGAGAAAAGTAGAAAACATCGTCAGGAGAGAAATGGACAGGACAGGAGCGATTGAACTTCTTATGCCCGCGCTTCAACCTGCAAATTTGTGGAAAGAAACCGGGCGTCTGAACAAGATGGGGCCAGAGATGATACGTTTTATTGACAGACACAACCGGCTTATGCTTTTCGGACCTACCCACGAAGAGGTGATAACCGACATTGTGAGGAAAAACTTCAATTCATGGAAACAGCTACCAGTAACCCTTTATCAGATACAGACAAAGTTCCGTGATGAGATGAGACCCCGTTTCGGAATTATACGTTCAAGAGAATTTTTGATGAAGGATGCCTACAGTTTTGATGTGGACGAACAGGGATTGGAACTCTCTTATGCAAGGATGAAAGAAACGTATGAAAAGATTTTTACTTCATGTGGGCTGAAATTCTGCCTCCAGCAGGCTGATTCAGGGGTTATAGGAGGCAAGTTTTCAGAAGAGTTTGTTGCACAAGGGGAATGCCCAGAACTTGAAATAGGGCATATTTTCAAGCTGGGAACTCAGTATAGCGAGTTAATGAGGGCTGTTTTTGTTGATAATAACGGTAAAGAAAAGCCTTTTGTAATGGGATGTTACGGAATAGGTGTTAGTAGAATAGTTGCCGCTGCAATAGAAGGCAATTATGACGAAAAAGGTATACAATGGCCACTGTCAATAGCTCCTTTTGTTGTATTGATAGTACCGACAAACATTGATAATACTCAGATAAAAGAATCCGCAGAAAAAATCTATCGGCAGATGCAACATAAGGATATAGAGGTTTTGATTGATGACAGAAATGAAAGTGTTGGTTCTAAGTTTGCAGATGGAGACCTTTCAGGTATTCCTCTTCAGATAATTATAGGTAAAAAGGCCTGTGAGAGTAAGGGGGAAATAAAAATAAGGAAGGAGAACCGACTGGTTGAGGTAACCATTGACAACATAACGGGATGGATTGAAGAGTATATAAAGCAGCAAAATAATGGGTAAAATACAAAATGTTATCAGGGAAGGTGTTGCTTTTGGGAAACATGAAATTATCCTTTCAGTAGTGGTTTTTGCATACCTTGTGATTTCATATAGCGTATTGTCTTCTTTAAAAGTACTTAATGAAACATACCTTATGCTCCTACAGGTTTTTTTCATACTTGTAGAAAATTATATAACCGTCTGTGTCTACCTCGGTTTGAAAAAATCTTTGTGGAGAGACACTTTCAGTCCAGGAAGGTTATTTATGGAAGGCAACCATTTCTTTGGCAGGGTTCTTTTATACAAGGCTGCCGCAGGACTTCTGACTTTGCTGATACTTGGTTTTGCCCACGGGATGATAGAGTTTTTACAAAACGTCTCTGTTGTTAAAACCGTTTTTATGATGGGAATCACTATCATCTGGCTTGCATTTCCGGTATTTATACTGATTCTTTCTTTGTTTACGCCACTGATTATTATTGTTGAAGATATTCCTCTGGTAAGCGCAGTTAGGAAAAGTGTGTATTTTTTCAAAAAGTTCCTTTCACAAATACTTTTGTTGGTAGTAGTTCTTCTACCGTTATGGATTTTTGCCTTTTTTTTGCTAATGGTGTATAATGAGATAACAGAGATGCTCAAATGCGGCATGTTTTATTTTCTGGCACTCCTGGAAATTGCAACAATAAGGATTTTTTTGGTGTTTTACAGGGATAATATGTCATTTCAGAAACCCATAGGAGATGGAAAATGAAAGATATGTTTGAGGTAAGATGGCACGGAAGAGGAGGACAGGGAGCCAAAACAGCTGCTTTGCTTTTCGGAGACGCTGCTTTAGCTACAGGAAAATACATACAGGCTTTCCCTGAATACGGGCCTGAGAGAATGGGCGCTCCTGTTCAGTCCTTCAACAGAATAAGCTCAACACCGATAAGGATACATTCTGGCATTGAAAATCCTGATGTCGTTCTTGTGCTTGATGTAACTCTTGTAGGGCAAGTGGATGTAACAAAAGGTATGGATCCTGAAAAAGGTGTGCTTATTGTTAACACACCCCTTTCTCCAGAGCAGATAAAAGAAAAACTCGGTTACAAAGGTAGGGTATGTACTGTTGATGCGTCTGCCATATCCATAGAAACCATCGGTAGAAATATTCCTAATACTCCTATGATAGGCGCCCTCGTGAAGATAACAGGCATACTGAAGATTGAAGAATTGCTGGAAGACACAAAGAAAAAACTGGCAGTCAAGTTCAGAAACAGGCCCGAGGTGATAGAAGGCAACCTGCAGGCGATAGAAAGAGCATACAACGAGGTCAAAGGAGCGTAAAATGGATGAAAAAAAAGCAACATGGAAACAGATTCCCGAAGGGGATGTCCTTGAAGGGGCATCTTCTTTAAAGTTTAAAACAGGAAACTGGAGAACCTTAAAACCAGTACATATTCCGGAAAAGTGTATCCATTGTCTTTTCTGCTGGATTGCCTGTCCGGACAGCGCAATAATAGTCAACAAACAAACAGGTAAGTTTGAAAGTTTCAATTACGATTACTGTAAAGGGTGTGGTATCTGTTGTCATGAATGCCCAAAAGAGGCAATCAAAATGGTTGATGACCAGGGGGAAGAAAAATGAAAAAAGCCAAACAATGGCTCGTGTTGGTTTTAGTTCTTTCAGGATGGGTGGCATTTATTATACGACATTCTGTTGCACAAAAAGAAAAGGCTCAGCTGAACACCAAGATTACGCAGCTTGAATCTGAAATAAATTCTTACCAGTTTTTTGTAAGAGATGTAGAACAAAGTTCCCAGAAGATAGATGGTATCATATCAACGCTTGAAAACCTTAAAACCAATCTGGACAAGTTAAAAACAAAAATGGAAAAGGGAGTGGAAAAAAATGAGAGTAGCCAAAACGGGGAATGAAGCTTTTGCGGAAGCTATGCGTCAGATAAATCCTGATGTTGTAGCTGCTTATCCTATAACTCCGGCAACAGAAATAGTACAGATTTTTTCGCAGTTTGTTGCCGACGGGTTAGTCAAGACAGAATTTGTTGCAGTAGAAAGTGAACACAGCGCTATGAGTGCCTGCATAGGTGCAAGTGCCGCAGGCACAAGGGCAATGACAGGTACTTCTTCCCAGGGGCTCGCCCTTATGTGGGAGATGCTTTACATCGCTGCAGGTTTAAGGCTTCCGATTGTCATGGCTGTTGTCAACCGCGCGCTTTCTTCACCCATCAATATCCACTGCGATCATTCTGATACTTTTGGTGCAAGGGATGCAGGATGGATACAGATTTTTTCCGAAAACGTCCAGGAAGCCTATGACAATCTTATCCAGGCAGTAAGGATAGCGGAACATCCTGATGTAAAACTACCGGTGATGGCAACCACCGATGGTTTTATTTTAAGCCATTGCCTTGAACCTCTTGAGATGCTTTCTGATGAACAGGTGGCAGCTTTTGTAAAAGAACCACCTGAAAGAGAAAACCTTATAAAAAGTCTCAAGGACAATAGACCGATAACCATAGGGGCGCTTGACCTGCAAGACTACTATTTTGAACATAAGCGGCAGGAGGCCCAGGGTATGTTTAATGCCCTGAAAGTTATTCCAGAGATAGGAAAAGAGTTTGCGAAAACATTTGGCAGAGAATACGGTTTTTTTGAAGAATATCAACTTGCGGATGCTGATGTTGCGGTTGTAGTACTCGGCTCTACTGCTGGGACTGCAAAAGAGGTGGTTGACAGGTTGAGAGCAAAAGGGATGAAGGCAGGACTTCTAAAAATAAGGGTTTATAGACCCTTCCCATCAAGTTTTTTATCCAGCGCTCTTTCAAAAGTCAAAGCAATTGCAGTATTGGACAGAGCAGAGGGAATGAGTGGTGTATCAGGACCTTTGTATCCGGAAATATGCGCGGCTTTGTATGATGCACCCGCGAGACCTGAGATTATAAACTATATCTATGGACTCGGAGGAAGAGATATTTTAATAGAAGATATAGAGTTTATATACAAGGAACTCTTTCAAGTAGCAGAAAAAGGAAAGAAAGGGTATACCCTAAAATATGTAGGTGTAAGGGAATAAGCCAAACAAAGGAGGGAAAAAAACAATGCCAAGTTTAAAACAGCTTGCGAAAAGGGAAGAAAAATTTGTTTCTGGCCACAGGTTATGCGCTGGCTGCGGAGAAGGTATCGTGGCAAGAATGGTAACACTTGCCATAGACAAACCCTTGATAGTGTGCAATGCTACAGGATGTCTTGAAGTAGCAAGTACCATCTTTCCTTATTCATCGTGGAATGTCCCGTGGATACATTCTGCATTTGAAAACGCCGCAGCTACCATAAGTGGAGTAGAAGCGGCTTACTATTCACTTAAAAAACAGGGAAAAATTGATACAGATACTGTGTTTCTGGCGTTCGGTGGAGATGGAGGGACCTATGATATAGGACTCCAGTCTCTTTCAGGAGCAGCCGAAAGGGGACATAAGATACTCTATGTATGTTGCAACAACCAGGCATATATGAATACGGGTATCCAACGTTCTTCTGCAACTCCGAAAGCCGCCAGTACAAGTACCTCACCTGCGGGAAAGGTTATTCCTGGCAAGGCGCAGTTTCAAAAAGACCTTGCTTCTATAATGGTAGCGCACAATATTCCGTATGTAGCCACCTCCATTCCAGGTAGATGGAACGACCTTACAGGCAAGGTTGAAAAAGCCGTGTCTTTTGACGGGTTCACATTCATAGATGTACTTACTCCTTGCAGGTTAGGCTGGCCGCATGCGCCTGAACAAACTATGGAGATATCAAGATTAGCCGCAGATACATGCATCTGGCCTCTTTACGAGGTGGTAGAAGGACAGTATCGGCTTACATACAAACCAAAGGAAAAGAAACCGGTTATTGAGTGGTTCAAAATTCAGAGAAGATTTGACCACCTTTTGAAACCTGCCAATGAAGCGCTTCTTGCAAGTATACAGCAAGAAGTCGACAGACGTTGGGCATCTCTGCTGCAAAAAAGCGAAGGATGATGAAAAATGAATTCCCTTGTGTTAACAGGGATAGTTTTTTTCTTTTTTCTGGTGGCATACTGTTTTTATGGAAGAAAACTTGAGTCTCTCTGGGATATTTCACCTGAAAGAAAGACCCCCGCAGTAGAACATCCAGACGGCGTGGATTTTATTCCTGCAAAGCACTGGACGATACTTTTCGGACACCACTTTTCTTCTATAGCCGGAGCTGGCCCCATTCTGGGACCTGTAGTTGCCTGTATGCTTTGGGGCTGGTTGCCTGCGGCTTTATGGATTGTTCTCGGATCTGTATTTCTTGGAGGAGTGCATGATTTTTCATCCTTGATTTTAAGCCTGCGATATAAAGGAAGTTCTCTTGGAGAAGTCACTGAGTATGTTATGGGACGCAGGAGTAAAATCATCTTTCTTCTATTTCTCTGGTTCACACTTATCCTTGTGGTATCTGTTTTTTCTTCTGTGACAGCCAGTACCCTTATAGAAGAACCTGCCATTGTTATCCCGACATTCGGACTTATCCTGTTAGCCATTCTTTTTGGCCTGCTTGTGTACAGGTTTAGATGTTCCCAGGTTTATGCAACTATTGTCTGTTTGCTATTGTTACTGGTATGTTTTAGGCTGGGAGAAAAATTTCCTTTGTCTTTCTCTTACAGCGCCCCTATCAAGATATGGATAACCATCTTATTGTTTTATTCTTTTGTAGCTAGCGTTATACCTGTAAATATTCTCTTACAGCCGCGCGATTATCTCTCATCGTTTATACTCATATTCGGACTTTTGTTTGGATATGCAGGAATACTGACCTGCCATCCGCCAATACAGACGCCAGCCTACATCTCTTTTAGCTCTACAAAAGGTGGTTACCTATGGCCTATGATGTTTGTTATGATTGCCTGCGGTGCAATCAGTGGATTTCACAGTCTGGTTGCGAGTGGAACCACATCAAAACAGATTACCAGTGAAACTGATGCTAAGAAAATAACTTATGGCAGTATGCTGATAGAGGGTATCCTTGCAATACTTGCGCTTATATGTGTGTGTGCAGGATTGCATTGGGACACAAGCGGTTCTCCTTTTAACTACCCACAGATGATGGCAACAGGCAACTGGATAGGCACATTTGCAACAGGCTATGGACAGATTACTTCCAGGATACTCAATCCTGATATAGGGAAAATGGTTGCTATTATAATGATAAATTCTTTTGTCATGACCACCCTTGATACCGCTGCAAGAATCACAAGGTATATATCCCATGAGCTTTTTGGAGACAGCTGGCACATAAGAATTTTCAACAACAGGTATTTTACAACATTTGTTGTTCTACTTATCGCAGGGTATCTTGCCTTTGGTAACTGGCAGAAGATATGGCCTGTGTTCGGAGCTGCAAACCAGCTGGTTGCCGCAATTGCCCTTTTTGTGGCAGGTCTTTTTCTTCTCTGGAGAAAAAAGTTTTCGCTGATAACCTTTCTACCAGCACTTTTCATGTTTCTAACAACAATTGCAGCCCTTGTATACCAGATTCAAGACTTTTACCGTCATAAAAACTTTCTTCTCGGAAACATCTCTCTATTACTTATAATTCTTGCGCTTTTTGTTATAGAGGAAAGTACCCACAAACTGCCAAAACCCCATAAATGAGATTATCCCTGTTATAGGCGGATTGTAATACGCCTTGATTTCTTCGTCGCTGTCGCTTCTCGCAATGACAACACGGTATTCAGTGAATATTTACGCACTATTGATAATCAGTTATTTCTCAAATGTGACATAGCCAGCATTTTCCAACCGCCAGACGTTTGTACCCGTTGCTACCCATGCAAACCATCCACTTCTTTTCTTCACCCCTATGTTGAAGTCCGTCTGTTTTACATCACGAGGATTAAGTCCTATACTG
>CAZYYF010000019.1:0-12292 GCA_964650875.1 uncultured bacterium | reverse complement strand
GTTTATCTTTCTACCCTTCCAGTAAAATGTAGTTGCAGCAGAAGAAATAGTAATCCCCCTTTCCTTCTCCTGATCCATCCAGTCCATTACAGCAGTACCTTCATCAACATCTCCTATTTTATAAGTGTTACCAGAAAAAAATAAAAAACGTTCAGTTGTAGTAGTCTTGCCCGCGTCAATATGGGCAATTATTCCTATATTCCTTATTTTGTCTATTTTGTACATAACAAAAACCTTTTACATATAACCCAAAGAGAAAATCCTAAAATTATAAGACCAGAAGAGAGGAAAGAGTTTTAAGAGAAGCAGAATATCAGCAGGATATATTATCTACCATCTATAATGTGCAAAAGCACGGTTAGACTCCGCCATTTTATGAGTATCTTCTTTCTTTTTTACGCTTGCTCCTTCGCCGTTTGCAGATTCTATAAATTCATCAACCAGCTTTTCGGCTATAGATTTCCCCTTTCTTGCTCTTACATTACTCAAAATCCATTTTATAGCAAGGGCTAAACTTCTATCAGGCTGAACTTCAACAGGAATCTGGTAAGTAGCCCCCCCTACTCTTCGCGCTCTTACTTCTACTCTAGGTTTCACATTACCTAAAGCTTTTTTGAAAACACTAATGGGATCCTGGTTTGTTTTCTCCTTTATCATATCCATACTTTTATAAAATATTGCATAAGCCAAATTTTTTTTGCCATCCCACATCAGGAGATTAACAAACTTCGATACTTCATAGTCGTTATATCTCGGATCTCCAGTAAGTCCCGGTTTTTCAGATTTTTTTCTTCTCGGCATATTTAACCCTCCGCTTTCTTTTCATTTTCTTTAGGTTTTTTTGTTCCATATTTTGACCTTGACTGCCTTCTATCTTCAACACCTCCAGCATCAAAACTCCCCCTTAAAATATGGTATTTAACACCGGGTAAATCTCTGACCCTTCCGCCTCTTACAAGAACTATTGAATGCTCCTGAAGATTATGTCCTATCCCCGGAATGTAAGCTATCACTTCTTTGCCGTTAGTCAACCTAACTTTAGCTATCTTTCTCAGCGCGGAATTAGGTTTCTTAGGAGTTGCCGTTTTAACGTAAAGACACACTCCTCTCTTCTGCGGATTCTGGTCAAGGGCAGTTGATTTCCGTTTCTTTTTTGGTTGATGCCTTCCCTTTTTTATCAATTGATTATATGTGGGCATATTTGTCCTCCATAGATTATACCTCTTTTCCTCTGCTATATGGTGATAAACTTTATCTGGTATTATTCTTGCTGTACCTGTTCTGTAGCAACCTCTTGAAACTCCTTTTTCTCCTGTTCGGTGAACACCCCTGTCCCCGCAGGAATCAATCTCCCAAGAATAACATTTTCCTTCAGACCTTCAAGAGGGTCTTCAGCGCCAAGCATTGCTGATGTTGTTAGTACCTTGGTTGTTTCTTGAAACGAAGCAGCCGAGATAAAACTTTCACTGCTGAGCGCAACCCTGGTAATTCCAAGTATCATAGGTTTGAAAGAAGCCGGCTTCTTGTTCTTCGGAAGAGATTCATTGATTTTCTGTATTTTTATCTTATCTATCTCTTCGCCTTCAAGCAGATAAGTATCGCCAGGATCTTCCACTCTAACCTTTGATAACATCTGCTTTATGATAACTTCTATGTGTTTATCTTTTATAGTTACTCCCTCAACCTTATAAACCTTCTGTATTTCATTTAGAAGATACTCTTCCACTTTCTTTGCACCCTGTATCCTGAGCATATCTTTTAGTATAACAGGACCATCAGTCAGCTTGCTTCCCGCGAGAACACTATCTCCTGATGTTACTAAAAGATGTTTACCAGAAGGTATAGGATAATCTTTTACAGTCTTAGTTTCCTGGTTTGTAATTCTGATTTTTCTATTACCTTTTTCCGAAGGAAGAATCTCTACAATCCCATCTATCTCGGAAATAATAGCAGGGTTTTTCGGATTCCTCGCCTCGAAAAGCTCGGATACCCGAGGTAAACCTCCTGTAATATCCTGCTGGACTCTTTTTTCTGAACGTAGGATCTTGGCAATAATATCGCCTGGGTATATCATATCTCCTTCCTCTACTATAATATGAGCATCTTCGGGAAGATGGTAATTACCTACTATCTGACCTTTCTTATCTTTTAAAATAATCTGAGGATTCATCTCTTCTTTATGCTGAATAATAACCTTTCTGCTGATTCCAACTACCGGGTCATATTCTTCTTTTGCAGTATTGCCCACTTCAATATCTTTATAAACAACTTGTCCTTCTTTCTCAGATATTACTGGAAATGCATAAGGGTCCCAAAAAGCTATCTCAGTATCTTTAGATATTACCTGCCCATCTTCAACATTTAATATTGTACCTACTCTCAAGGGATATCTTTCTATCTCCCTACCTCTTTCATCATTGAGAAGTATATTCTCCTCCCTGTTGATAACGATATTTTTACCCTCTCTATTTCTTACCACCCTGAGGCTACTAGGGTATTTTATAACACCGCTATATTTTGCGGTTAGTGAAGATGGACCTGTGCTCCTTGAAGCAGCACCACCCGTATGGAATGTTCTTAATGTAAGCTGAGTACCAGGTTCTCCTATCGACTGAGCTGCAATAACACCAACAGCTTCTCCTATGTTAACAATCTTCTTTTTAGAAACATCCCACCCATAACACTTAGCGCATACGCCCTTTTCAGACTTGCAGGTCAAAACCGACCTTATTCTTATCTTGTTTATTCCTGTATCAACAATTTCCTGGGCTTTTACTTCATCTATAATATCCCCTGCCTTTACAATAATGCGATCTGTAACAATATCTACCACATTATCTACGGCAACCCTTCCAATAATCCTTTCCTTGAGAGATAAAAGTTCTTCTTCTCCGTTCATAAGAGAACTTATGAACGTCCCATCTAAAGTACTACAGTCTTCTTCAGAAACCATTACTGAATGAGCAACATCTACAAGCTTTCTACTTAGATATCCTGCCTCCGAGGTTTTCAGGGCAGTATCAACAAGACCTTTTCTTCCACCATGAATAGCAATATAGTATTCAAGAAGGTCCAGCCCTTCCCTGAAATTAGAAATAACAGGGGTCTCTATAATCTCTCCTATACCTCCGGTAACCTCCCTTATAGGTCTTATCATCAAACCACGTATACCCATGAGCTGATTTACCTGGGAACGATTACCCCTGGCACCTGAAGAGACCATAAGGTATATCGGATTTACATAAAACTGCTTTTTGCTACCAGTATCGGCTATGGTATCCATCACAGCACGTCCGATCTTATTAGTAGCTGTTGTCCAGATATCTATAATCCTGTTGTATCTTTCCCCAGCAGATATGAGACCGTTGCTGTAATTCTTCTCTACTTTTTTCTTCTCGCGCTCGGCTTCATCTACTATTTTCTGCTTATCTGCTGGAATTTTCAGGTCATCTATACCTATAGTGATACCTCCTTTTGTAGCAAATTCAAACCCAACATCCTTGACGGAATCAAGAAACTCAACAGTTTTTTCATAACCACACTTATCAAATATCTCTTCCGTCAGGGCTTCAAGCATAGGACTTTCGAATTTTTCGTTCTTGTATTGTATCTCTGGCGGAATCAATGTATTAAATAAAATTCTGCCGACTGTGGTGATAATTTCTTCTCCCTTTTGATCTTTAACCATAACAGGTCTGTGAATAGAAACCAGTCCGAGCTCATAAAGATAAATAGCCTCTTGAAAAGAGGAAATGGGAGACTGTACCTTCTTGTTGCCAATAATACAATGCCTCGTATAAGGTTCTTCATCACTCTGCAACGTAAGATATGTGCATCCAACCACGATATCTCTTGTGGGAGTAACTATGGGTTTTCCACTCGCGGGAGAAAGAATATGTGTATTGGCCTGCATAAGCAGCTTTGCTTCAAGACAGGCTTCGGGTGTAAGTGGTAGATGTACACTCATGGTATCTCCATCAAAATCCGCGTTGAACGCCGGGCATACAAGTGGATGAACAGTAATAACATTGCCCTCTGTCAATTTTGGCTCAAATGCCTGTATACTAAGCCTATGTAAAGTAGGCTGTCTATTCAAGAACACAGGATGTTTCTTGCTGACCTTTTCCAGTATTTCCCATACCTCTGGAAGGTTTTCCCTTATAGCCTTCTTAGCACTGCCAAGCGTATGAAAGTATTCTTTCTTTCTTAACTCTCTGAGAACAAACGGACCGAATATCTCAAGAGCCATTTCTTTTGGCAAACCACACTGGTTCAATTTTAGTTCAGGCCCAACAACTATCACAGCTCTCCCGGAATAATCTACCCGCTTGCCAAGCAGGTTCTGTCTAAATCTTCCCTGTTTACCCCTTAATGCGTCACAAAGTGATTTAAGAGGCCGTTTCCCCTTCCCACGAACGGCTATTCCATGTTTACCGTTATCCAGTAAAGCATCTACAGATTCCTGCAGCATCCGTTTTTCATTCCTTACGATTATATCTGGTGCCTGTAGTTGTATAAGCTTTTTAAGCCTGTTATTTCGGTTTATCACTCGCTGGTAAAGATCATTAAGGTCAGAAGCAACAAATCTCCCGCCATCAAGAGGAAGTAATGGTCTTAAATCAGGAGGTATAACCATCAAAATATTTGTTATAAGATCTTCTGGTTTAACCTGGGTTTTTATCAGTCCTTCAACCATTCTAAGTTTCTTTATAAGGATCCTTCTGGTCATATAGTCTTTTTTCTTTTTGCTACCTAACTGCTGTTTTATCTCTTGTTCTATTTTATACAAATCTATTTTTTTAAGTAGCCGCTGTATGGCTTCAGCTCCTATGCCTACCTGAAATTTATTACCGTATTTTTCAACATTTTCATAATATTTCTCTTCAGTCATTATCTGTTTTTCTCTCAAAGGAGTTTGCCCCGGATCTATCACAATATAACTTTCATAATAGCAGACCACTTCAAGGTCCGCCATAGACATATCAAGTAATAATCCCATCCAATTAGATACACTTTTCAAAAGCCAGATATATGACACAGGTGTAGCTAACTCTATATGTCCCATTCTTTCCCTTCGCACCTTTGAAGTAGTTACTTCTACATCACACCTGTCGCATATTATGCCCTTATATCGCAATTTTTTATATTTACCACAGGCGCATTCATAATCCTTGACAGGCCCAAAAATTCTTTCACAGAAAAGCCCATCTTTTTCAGGCCTGAATGTCCGGTAATTCAGGGTTTCTGCTTTTTTTACCTCTCCGTGAGACCATGAACGCATCACCTGAGGGGAAGCTATTTTTATATGCGCTACTTCCTTATTCTTTTCACCATTCTTGAGAGTATCTATCTTCAGGTCCAATCCTATACCCTGCAGTTCCTTTTTGAGAACATTGAAAGACTCAGGTATATTATTCCCCCTATAGTCAAGCCCTTTTGCGATACTCTCATACATAAGTTTTCTACCTTCTGTATCGTCACTTTTTACCGTCAACATTTCTTTCAAGCTATGTGCCGCACCGTATCCTTCCAACGCCCATACTTCCATTTCGCCAAACCGTTGCCCTCCAACCTGCGCTCTCCCGCCAAGAGGTTGTTGTGTTATAAGAGAGTAGGCACCTGTACTTCTGGTATGAATCTTTTCGTCAGCAAGATGTTTTAACTTCATCATATACATATAACCAACTGTCACAGGCTGTACAAAAGGTTCTCCTGTCTGCCCATCGTAAAGAACATCCTTGCCACTTTCAGGCAGTCCAGCCTTTTGTAAGAGGTGTTTTATTTCCATTTCTTTTATACTTTCAAATATAGGGGTTTCCTTACTATAACCAAGTGCATGAAGTGCCCTGCCGAGGTGTATTTCAAGAACCTGACCTATATTCATTCGAGAAGGAACGCCAAGGGGATTCAATACGATATCCACAGGTGTACCATCTTTTAAAAATGGCATATCCTCTTCAGGCATTATTTTAGCAACAACACCTTTATTACCATGCCTACCACTCATCTTATCCCCAACAGAAATTTTTTTCTTCACTGCAATTTCAATAACAATTTTACATAAGACATCGGGATCTAATTCATAACCTTTTTTTATTTTCACCTTTTCATTTTTCAACTGATTTTTTATCTTTGCAATCTCTTGTTCCCCTATGCTTATTATTTTTAAAAAATCCTTCTTGTGTTTATCAGGAACTTTGTTATACAGTTTCTGCCACGATGCGGAATTATTAAATTCCCCTTTTAGTTTCAACCCGTGAGAAGAAATAAATTTCTTTATCTCCTCGGCTATAAGTTTTTCTACTGTTTTTTCTTTCCTGTCATAATTTTCTTCAATCTCTTTTATCAACGAATTAACATTTTTATCCTGAGAAACATCCCTGCGGAAATATTTTCTCACATTTACAACCGTTCCTTTGATACCTGGTGGAACTTTCAATGAAGTATTCTGAACATCTTTTGCTTTTTCACCAAATATAACCCTTAAAAGTCTTTCTTCAGGTGTAATATCAGATTCCCCACGGGGAGTAACTTTCCCCACCAGTATATCGTCCGGCTCAACCTCAGCCCCTATTCTAATAACACCCATTTCATCAAGGTTCTTCAGTTTTTCCTCAGGAGTATTGGGTAGATCACTGGTAATTTCTTCCTGTCCCAGTTCTGTCTCCACAGCTTTTATTTCAAACTCTTTTATATGTATAGAGGTTAATGTATCTTCCTTTGCAAGCCTCTCGCTTAAAAGAATAGCATCTTCATAGTTGTATCCATGCCATGGCATCAAAGCAACAAGAAGGTTTTTACCGATAGACAGCTCCCCTTGAGATGAGGCACAGGGTCCATCAGAGATAATTTGACCCTTGTTAATCCTGTCGCCAACTTTTACAATCGGCCGCTGATGAAAACAGGTATCCTGGTTTGTCCTGAAAAAACCCCTCATATAATAAATATCCTCTTTCTCCCAGTCAAAAATTCCCGGCTTCTTCTTCTTGATAATAATTTTCTGGCTATCTACATAACTGACAATCCCTTCATTTTTTGCCTTTAAGACCACTCCACTATCCTGGATAACATATTTTTCCATGCCGGTTTTTACAAGAGGAGCTTCGTTTTTAATTAAAGGAACAGCCTGCCTCTGCATATTAGAACCCATAAGTGCCCTGTTGGAATCATCATGTTCTAAGAATGGTATTAAAGAAGCACTAATGCTTACTACCTGGACAGGTGACACACCTATGTAATCAACATTCTCACTCGGAAAATCATCTTTTATACTATCCTTTACTCTGACTTTTACAAACTCAGGAATGATTTTTTTTGTCTTTTCATCAACAGGAACTCCAGGCGGCGCAATAACATATTCATCTTCTTTGTTCGCTGTTAAATATTCAAGGGTATCTGTCACCCTGCCTTTTTCCACCTTATAATATGGGGTATTTATAAACCCCATTTCGTCCACTTTGGCATATACGGTAAGGGAATTAATAAGCCCTATATTAGCTCCCTCAGGTGTTTCTATAGGACATATCTTACCAAAATGGGTGTAATGGACATCGCGAACCTCAAAACTTGCCCTCTTACGTTCTTTAACCCCCCCTTCCCCTACAGAGGTCACTCGCCTCTTGTGAGTTATTTCTGTCAAAGGATTCGTCTTTTCAAGAAATTGTGAAAGCTGATTTCTTGCAAAAAAATCATTGATACTACTCATAAGAACCTTGCCATTTATCAAAATCTGTAGAGTGCCCTTCTTCTTTTCATCCTTATCCAGCAAAACCATTTTTTCTATAGCATACCTTTTAAGCCTTATAAGCCCTTCATATATATGTTCCTTAATAATTTCAGCAGATGTTCTGACCCTTTTGTTTCCCAGATGGTCTATATCCTGAACAACACCTTCTTTTTTTTCTATAAGTTTCAACAGGGTTTTGATTGTTTGAATGATATCTTCTTTCCTTAAATACCTTTCCCGGAAATTGAGATTTAAAACCTTATTCATCTGTTGTCTACCGGGTTCTGAAAGATCGTAAATCTCATCTGAAAAAAGCAGTAGATTTAAAAATTTTGCCGATTCTTTTATGTTTACCTTTCCATAACCAGGCCTCATTTCCTTATATATCCTTTTTAAAGCCTCCTCGGCAGTTTTCGTATCATCCCTCGCAAGAGTGGAAGCTATGATTGAATTTGAAGGCATCTCTTGTGGACTTCCGTAAAACAGGGCCTTTATCTCATCCTCAGTATAGTTGAGCGCTTTCAACAAAACTGTGGCATAAACTTTTTTCTTGCCCAACCATACAACTAAGCAGTTATGAATATCTATATTAAATTCTATCCATAAACCACGCGAAGGGTATATTTTAGCGGAATAAAGCACATTCTGTCCCATCCCAGGTTCTTCTTTAAAATAAACACCAGGACATCTTAACAACTGGTTAACAATAACCCTCTCAATACCATTAATGATAAAACTTCCGTTTTCTGTCATTAAAGGTAAACTACCAAGGTACACATCCTGTTCACTGATGTTCTTTACTTTTAATTCCTTGGTTTTACTATCAGGTTCAGAAGAAATAAATTTAAGCCGTACTTTGAGCCGTGCCTCATAGCAACTTTTTTTCTCAATACATTCGTCTATAGAATCAATCGGTTCTTCAAGCATATAATAAACATATTCTATACGGTGTCTTCCATTTTCACTTTCAATAGGAAAAATCTTACGGAACAGCTCTTCCAAACCTTCTATTTTCCTCTTGTCAGGCTCAACATCTTTTTGTATAAACTTTTCATAAGGAACTTTTTGTAATTCAAGTAGGTCAGGAGTTTCTAATATGTTCATTTTCACCCCTCAGAATTTTTACTTAACTTCCACTTCTGCGCCAATCGCTTCCATTTTCGCTTTTATCTCAGCAGCTTCTTCTTTTGACACCTTTTCTTTAATCGGCTTCGGTAAAGATTCTATCAATTCTTTTGCTTCTTTCAGACCAAGATTGGTCATAGCTCTTACTTCCTTTATAGCCTGGATTTTATTGGAACCGAAGCTCTTCAGTATGACATCAAAAACGGTCTTTTCTTCCTTCTTTTCCTCGCCAACAGCAGGTTGTCCTGCAGCAGCAACCGCTCCTACAGGAGCCATCATTCCTGCTACCCCAAATTTATCTTCAAGTTTTTTTGCGAGGTCTGCTAATTCAAGCGCAGAAAGTTGTTCAATTTGTCCCACTATTTCCTCAACTACATTTTTTTCGACTTTTTCCATCTTATATCTCCTCGGGTATTGTGGTTATGCCAAATTTACCTAGGCATTCAAGGGTTTATTTTTCTATTTTAACACTACTTTGTTTTTCTACTATATAGTTCAAACTATGGATTATTCTTGTCGCAGGGAATCTTAAAGCATTTATTATTCTTATGAAAGGCATTCGGAGAGCAAAAACAACTGATGCATCTATTTGTTGTTTATTAGACAATCTTCCGATACGGATTAATTCCATTTCATCAAAAACCTTATTGTTGATAATTCCGATTTTAAAATCTATCTTTTGTTTTTCTTCTTTGAAAAGAAGAAGTTTTTTTAAAACTGATATTTCCTCATTCCCTTTACTCCATACAATAAAAATGGGACCTTTGAGCCCAGTACAAATATGGCCCAGGTTGATATTTTCATATATTTTTTCGAGCAATGTATTTTTTACAACTTTCATACTACATCCGAGTCCCGATAAATCATTTCTTAATCCCTGCATTTCTGTAACTGATAGACCTGAAAATCCAACCAGAAGATTAATCTTGCTTTCTTTAATATCATCTGTTAGTTTTGATACCAATTCTTTTTTCTTTTCTTTAATTAGTTTTTTCATCTCTCCAACTCCATACCGTTATTCTCAGACTTTCTAAAAATTGCACTTTTTTATACTCTATGTTTTACTGATTCAAAGAGCCTCCTGCAAAATTTTATTGACAGCAAGTTTTAATGAAGGAGACATAGTGAGAGAAATCGTTGAAGAACGGATATAATTAGTTTTGACAGAAGATGGTTTTACTGCAATAACAGAATTAAAAGCAGCTTTGATATTATCAATAAGTTTTTCTCTGTCAAAAGAGATTTTACCTACAGGAATATGTAGGTTGCCATCTTTGTCCATCTTAAAATCTATACGTCCTTTTTTTATTTCACTTATAATATTTGTCAGGTCATTTGTCACTGTGCCTGTTTTGGGATTGGGCATAAGTCCTCGTGGACCAAGTATTTTACCAAGCGGAGCTACTATTTTCATCATATCAGGAGTAGCAACAACAGCATCAAAATCAAGAAAACCACCTTTTATCTTTTCTACAAGGTCTTGTTCTCCAACATAATCAGCGCCAAGGTTTTTAGCCTTTACTGCATTTTCACCAGAAGCAAACACAAGAATTTTTACATCTTTCCCTACACCGTGAGGGAAAACCACAGAATTCCTGACAGGTTGTTGTAATTTTTTTGTATCAACTCCCAGATTTATTGATAGTTCTACTGTTTCATCAAACTTGCTTGTATGAAATTCTTTCAGTTTATCAACAGCATCTTCTATTGCATACACTTTGCCTTTCTCCAAAACTTCCAATAGTTTCCTGTATCTTTTGGATTCTTTCACTTTCATCTCCTTTAATTCCTTCAATCAACTACTTCCACCCCCATACTCTTTGCAACAGCCTCAACTATTTTTACAGCTTTTTTTATATCTTTTGTATTCAAGTCAGGCATCTTAATTTTTGCTATCTCTTCAAGTTGCTGTCGCTTTATCCTGCCCACTTTTTCTCTTTTAGGTACGGCTGAACCCTTAACTATATTAGCAGCTTTTTTAATCAAATCAGAAGTAGGTGGTGTCTTTGTAACAAAAGAGAAAGTGCGGTCCTCATAAACAGTCAAAATAACAGGTATTATTCCTTCTTTCCCTTTGGTTTCTGCATTAAAACTTTTGCAAAAATCCATTATATTGACACCATGTTGTCCCAAAGCAGGGCCAACAGGAGGAGCAGGGGTAGCAGCTCCCGCTGGAATTTGTAGTTTAACCACCGCCTTAACAGGTTTCTCAGATATTGTATTAACCATTAGTTTACCTCGTTATGTTTTTTCTACCTGCCAATAATTTAATTCAACTGGAGTAGCTCTGCCAAAAATAGAGATGCTCACTCTCAATCGTTCCTTGTCTGGATATATCTCCTCAACGATTCCGCCAAAATTAACAAAGGGCCCATCAATTATTTCCACTTTATCCCCTACACCAAATTCCACCTTGGGAGTAACCTTGCCTTTTTTTTCTTCAACCTCATTCATTATTTTTTTTACACCATCTTCAGATAGAGGTACCGGTTTACCTGCCCCTAAAAATTTTATTACCCCCTGAGTACTTTTAATTCTATGCCATATCATATCATCAGCAGATTCATCTATTTCTACCAGTATATATCCTGGCCAGAATTTCCTGGTTCTTACTTTCTTCTCTCCTTTAACAACCTCTGTAACATCTTCTTTCGGAATAACAATATGCTGGATATATTTCAATACTGCATCTTCCTCATTTATGAGAAGTTTCTTTATCTTATCTTCATACCCAGTTTTTACCTGCAGAATAAACCATTTACCCATTCTTTCACCTCAAAAAAACCCTGATTAATTTAGAAAAAATAATGTCTACTATTCCTAAATATAGAGCAAATAATATCATAAATACAATTATAACACCTGTGGTAATTTTTAATACTTTTTTTTCAGGCCAGCTTACTTTGCTCAACTCATTCATAACACTGTTTATAAAACTTGATATTTTTTTCTTCATTTTTCTTAAACCTTCTGCAGGCCTGGGAGGATTCGAACCTCCAACCCACGGATTTGGAGTCCGTTGCTCTGCCAGTTAGAGCTACAGACCTAAAACATATTGCATCTTGAAATCTTCATAAAGTATACGTTTCATAGAAAAGTTAATATTATAACATAAAAAAAAATAAAATAAAATTTTTTAGTCTTTTACAATACAATGGTTAAAATGTACTTAAGATTTTCCTTCAATATGAAGCATATGCTTATGACAGGATGGACAGTATTTTTTGATTTCTATTTTTTCTTTCTTAACTTTCTTGTTTTTTGTCGTATAATAATTTTTGTTTCTGCACCCATCACAAACCAACGATACAATCTCTCTCATTGCCTGTATATCCTCCACTACTTTTTGATTTATACTTTTTTCAGCAGTGTTTATTAAGTTTCTTTATTCTATAATCTCGGTTACTGCTCCGGCACCAACAGTCTTACCTCCCTCCCTTA
>CAZYYF010000018.1:5697-12485 GCA_964650875.1 uncultured bacterium | reverse complement strand
AAGTTTGTTTCAGCAGACAGATATTACCTTTCAACCTTAATCAGAAATTATTGTTGCAGCTAACGAAAAATGATACAAGTAAATCTTAATAGGCGCAAGCAAGAAGATATACGGACAATTATAATCGGGTAAATATTCACCCAACCACGTCATTGCAAGGGAGCGGAGGGATTGCCACGTCATAAAAAACATTCCTCGCAATGACAATCCCTGGGGATACCCTCGCAATGACACCCGGGGGTGCGTCGTCGCAATGACAAACGAGGGCTCTCATCCCTCGCAATGGCAACACGGTGTTCAGTGAATATTTACATAATCGGTTATGGGAAGTAGTAGAAAAGATTTCTGCGCTCAACATCCAATTGTTAAAGATAAAAGATGGACAGAAGAGATAGGGTAGTTGCAGACTACAAAAAAATGCTTCTTGAAGAAAAAGGCATAAAAGTATATAATAGTATTGTATGTAAATACGCTCTTTCACAAGATTAAAATATAGGAAATATGCCGCAAAGTGTTGTGTAGTAACCAGTTAGGATGGTTAGTCTAATTGGTAAAACAATGATTTATTATCTGGATATTTTCAGTGAACGTTCTATATTCTCCATGGAAAGGTATTACAGGTTTTCAAGGTATCTTAAAGAGCGGTTCGGTTGTAAAGTCTATAAGATAAGTGTGGATGCAGGTTTTTCATGTCCCAATCTTGATGGCACTTTAAGCAGGAAAGGCTGCATTTTTTGTGATAATCGGGCATTCAGTCCTGCTGTAAGGGATAAAAAACTACCTGTTGAACATCAGATAGCAATGGGTATTGAATACGGGGAAAAAAGATACAGTGCGGAAAGGTTTTTAGTATATTTCCAGCCTTACTCTAACACATACGCTTCTGTAGAAACATTAGAAGAAAGGTATAATGTAATAAAAAGATTTGGTCATAAGGTTGTCGGCCTCTGCATAGGAACCAGGCCAGATTGTATAGATAGAGAAAAACTTTCCTTGATAGAAAATTATACGAGGGATTACGAGGTATGGATTGAGTATGGACTGCAGTCTATACACGACAGTACCCTCAAGATGTTAAACAGGAACCACAACTACGCGGACTTTTTAAGGGCATGTGAACTTACCCGTGAAAAAAAGAACATAAAAATCTGTGCCCATGTGATAATAGGTCTTCCTGGAGAAGAGCAGCGGGATATTATAAAAACCGCACAAGCGTGCGGAAGGTTAAAGATTGACGGCATTAAGATACATCCCATGCACATTGTAAAAAACACCCTATTGCAAAAGATGTTTGATGAAGGCAATTATAAAGCCTGGGAGTTTGACCGCTATATTGACACTGTCTCGCTGTTTATAACAGCACTTCACCCAACAACAGTAATCCACAGGATTACTGCGGAGTGTAAAAAACAATTGCTTGTCGCACCTGTCTGGCTCAATGACAAAGAAAAACTCTTACAGGCAGTTGAACAAAAAATGGAAAAAGAAGGCCTCTTGCAGGGACAAAACTATGTCTCTGCATAAAGATAACCTGTGTGTCTCTACCAACGTAGATAAGATGTATACTGAATTTTTGTAAAGATTGCTAAGTTTTGCCTGTGAAATTTTATAAGCGCCAGTTCATTTTTAATTTATAGCGCCTATTTATTTAATGCCCCTGTAGCTCAGTATGGATAGAGCAACGGTTTCCTAAACCGTGTGCCGCCTGTTCGAGTCAGGCCAGGGGCACTGGTTAAAATTGGCAGTAACAAACAAAAAAGGGGATGCTAATCAATGAAAACGGAGAATGGGAAAAATATTTTAATCGGCGTTTGCGGTTCAATTGCAGCTTACAAATCCGCAGAAATTATAAGGGGATTTGTAAAAAAAGGATGGGCGGTGAAGGTTATAATGACATCTAATGCTGGCCGTTTTATTACACCTCTTACTTTTGCAACCCTTTCAAAAAACCCTGTTTATTCGGACCTTTTTAGTAAACAGGCGTATGAATCCCCTGAGAAAAACCATATCGCTTTATCTGAATTTGCCGATGTGATTCTTATAGCTCCTGCAACCGCCCATATGATAGGAAAGCTCGCCTCTGGAATATGTGATGACCTTTTGACATGTACCATTTTTGCTTCAAAGGCAAAGATTGTTTTTGCTCCTGCTATGGATGAAAATATGTGGAATCACAAGATTGTAAAATCAAATGTAGATAAGCTGAAAGCGTGCGGATACTTTTTTGTAGGGCCTGAAGAAGGAGAGCTGGCATCTGGTAAGAAAGGAACAGGTAGGCTTATAGATGTTGAAAAGATCATAGCCGCCGTTGAAAAATATGTTGAATGACAACAATATAAGAGGATAAACAATATGCTGTCGAAAAAAGGATTTGACAATGAGAAGTACCTGCAACAGCAAAGTAGAGAGATTCTTGAGCGGATAGAAAAGTTTAAGGGAAAACTGTATCTTGAATTCGGAGGAAAACTTCTCTATGACTATCATGCTGCCAGGGTATTGCCTGGATATGACCCCAATGTAAAAATTAAGCTTCTTAAACAGCTGAAAGATAAGATAGATATCCTGCTATGTATATATGCAGGTGATATTGAAAAAGGGCATATAAGAGGAGATTTCGGTATTACTTATGATGTGGATGCCCTTAAACTTATTGACGGACTGAGAGAAAACGGATTAGATATACTTGCTGTGGTAATAACCCGCTTTGACAACCAGATACAGGCAATAAATTTCAAAAAGAGGTTAGAGAACCACAATATCAATGTTTACCTTCACTCTGCCACAAAGGGTTATCCTACCAACATAGATATGATTGTAAGCCAGGAAGGTTACGGCAAGAATACCTACATAGAAACCCGCAATCCTGTTGTTGTAGTTACAGGACCAGGACCTGGAAGTGGCAAACTGGCAACATGTCTTTCCCAGATGTACCATGACTATAAAAAGGGGATACAGTCAGGATATGCAAAATTTGAGACATTTCCTGTATGGAACCTTCCTCTTAAACATCCCCTAAACCTTTCCTATGAAGCAGCTACCGCTGACATAAACGATTTTAATGTTATAGATCCCTTTCATCTAAATGCCTATGGAATAAGTGCCGTAAATTATAACAGGGATGTAGAGATTTTCCCGGTTCTTAAAAGAATTATGGAAAAGATAACCGATGGCAAGATTCCTTATGTCTCTCCAACAGATATGGGAGTGAATCGTGTGGGTTTTGCTATTACTGACGATGATGTGGTACAGGATGCCTCCAAACAGGAGATTATAAGGAGGTATTTCAGGTATAGATACGAATCAATAATGGGGGTGGGTGATAAAAATATTGTTGAAAAGATGATTCTTCTGATGGAAGAATGTGGAGTGAAGGAAAAAGATAGAGTTGTAGTGCAACCTGCGAGGGACGCAGCCATTGAGAAAAGGAAAGATGGCAAAGAGGTCCCTAAAATAAGCTGTGCAGCGGCTATACAGCTGAAAAACGGCACTATTGTGACAGGTAAAAATTCTTGTCTTATGAGTGCAGCATCATCACTTGTGCTTAATGCTATAAAACAACTGGCAGGCATTCCAGATGCTATTCATCTGCTCTCCCCCCATGTGATTGAAAACATCGCCAAGATGAAACGAGAGGTTTTGAACCTCAAAAATGAAATTCTTGACCTTACTGAAACACTTATCGTACTTAATTTTTCTGCAGCCACAAACCCTGCTGCTGAAGTTGCTATGGAAAAACTCGGTGAGCTGGCAAGTTGTGACGCCCACTTTACCCACATTCCTGTTCCAGGGGATGAAACAGGGTTGAGAAATCTCCAGATATATATTACAACAGACGGCTATTTCCCTTCCAGCACTCTTGTGCTATAAATTGGTACGATTGACAGCGATAATATTAAAATATATAATAGTACCTATTGTCGTAAGTCTTCATCAATTCCGTATCCCTCTGCTCTCTCGCGGGAAGACAACCAGGGTAAAAGGAAGAGCATATCTATGCCGCCCTATTCTTGCACTTACAGACTTCGGTTATTGACCTGACTGATGTGGCTTTTGTGCTATGGAGAAAAACCACAGGATAAAGAGGTATCTATAGGGTATTGAAAGCATTGCAGATTTCGTGTATAATCTCTAATGTATGAACAGCAAAGGTTAAAGACATATTACTATTAAGGAGAAAAACAAAAATGTCAGCAACGATACGTCTGGTTAGAAAAGGGAAAAAAAACAGGCCTTTTTTCAGGATTGTGGCAATAAGCAAGGAAAAAGATGGAAGAGGAGATGTGCTTGAAATACTGGGGCATTACGACCCGCTTCCGGAAAATAAAGTAATAGAAATAAAGGAGGACCGACTGCAGTACTGGTTCAGTGTGGGGGCAAAACCTTCTCCCACTGTCAAAAGCCTCATGAAGAAAAAAGGTGTTTTTATTCCTCCGAATGTAGATAAATGAGGATAGATATATTAACCATATTTCCTGAGATATTTACGCCTCTCGACAGCAGTATAATAGGTAAGGCGAGAAAAAACAATCTTGTTTCTATTAAGGTATGGGATCTCAGAGATTTTGTTGACCCTAAAGACAGACATAAAAAGGTTGATGACACCCCTTATGGCGGAGGTAAAGGCATGGTGTTAAAGTGTCAACCTGTTTTTAAGGCTGTAAAAAGTATAAAGAAGGAAAACAAGAAAGCCAGGGTAATCTTGACAACGCCACAGGGCAGGCTTTTCACCCAAGCAAAAGCAAGACAGATGAGTAAAGAAAGCGGGTTGCTTATTATATGCGGGCATTATGAAGGTATTGATGAAAGGGTTACGGATATCTGTGATGAAGAGATCTCAATTGGAGATTATACATTGACGTGTGGAGAATTACCTGCTATGGTAATCACAGATGCGGTTGTCAGGTTGCTCAAAGGTGTTTTGCCGGATGGTGCTGCGGTATCTGACAGTTTTTTTGAAGGTCTTTTGGACTGGCCCTGTTATACAAAACCGGTTGTTTTTAATGGAATGGAAGTGCCTCCTGTTCTTCTGTCAGGCAATCATATGGCAATAGACAAATGGCGGAAACAACAGGCACTCGAAAGAACAAAAGACAGAAGACCTGAGATGTATCGCTTATACCTCAAACGGCAGAGCAAAAAGGAGAACTTATGAAACTGACAATCGGCATAGTAGGATACGGAACACTTGCAGAGAAATTTCATGAGCCAAGCATAAAGGCATCCACTCTTGTGGAACTTGTAGGAGTTTATGATAAAAATTATGAGAGATGTAGAAAGTTTGATGAGATGAAAGGACCTATCAGGTGTTACACAAGTTACCAGGACATGCTTGATGACAGCCGGATAGATGCTGTTTTAATAGCTACGCCTAACGCCATGCATTGTTCACAGGTTATTGCTGCTGCAAGGGCAGGCAAACATGTTCTTTGTGAAAAACCTATGGCTCTCAACATGGAAGAGGCTATAGTTATGGTTGAGGCGTGCGAAAAAGCCGGAGTGACATTTATGGTTGCGCACGACCTACGTTATAAAGCATGTAATATCAAGGCAGCTGAGGTGGTTAAAAAAGGCCAGTTGGGGAGGGTTTCTACTGCCTGGGTAAGGTGGTCTTTTAGTATTCCCGAAGGTCGGCTTGAAGACGGTTGGAGAGAAAAAAAACAATTATCTGGAGGCGGGCAGGCGATGAATGTAAATTCCCATTGTATTGACCTGCTGGTCTATATATTTGGCAAGCCTATTAAGGTTTCAGCATTTCTTCAGGTAGAACAAGGAGAAGAAGTAGAAAACGGTTCTGTTGTTATGATGGAGTTTCCAGGAGGAGTGTTAGGAATTGCACAGGGGTCATACCGTGAATCTGGCGTATCAAACGACCTTGAGATATCAGCAAGTAGATGTTCTCTTATTGTGGAGCAGGCATGTTCTTCTGATACGCAAGGTGTTCTACGATACTATCCTTCGGGAACGGTTGAGAAATGCGAGTCTTTGAAGGGTCCATATACCCTGGAAGTGGACCATTTTGCAAAAGCGGTTATGGAAAAATTTGAGCCTGTTTCAAGTGGCAGAAAAACACTTGATACGATGCAGGTTTTAATGGCGACATACCGTTCTGCTGAAACAGGCCAGCATATCAATTTGTGAAAGGAGAAAATGAAAATGAATAAAAAGATAGCAGAACTTGAAAAACAACTGATGCCTGAAAAAGAAATTCCTGTTTTCTGGCCAGGTGATGAAGTTGCTGTTCACATTAAGTTTAAGGAAGGGGAAAAAGAAAGGATACAGGTTTTTAACGGCTTATGTATAGATAAGAAAGGCAGTGGAAAACGAAAGACATTTACTGTGAGAAAGGTTTCTTATGGAGAGGGTGTTGAAAGAACATTTTTTCTGTATGCCCCTAATGTTGTTAAAATAGAGGTGTTAAAAACAAGAAAAGACAACAGGATGGCTCCAAGAGCAAGGATGTACTACATAAGGGGAAAAGACAAATAATTTTTAATGGATAAACGGCAATTGGGATTGAAGGGTGAAACACAAGGTACGAAATTTTTAAAAAAACAGGGATACAGGATTATTGAGAGGAATTTCAGGACACGTTCTGGTGAAATAGACATAATAGCCAGAAAAGGTAGAGAAATTATCTTTATAGAAGTTAAAACGAGAAGCTCTCTGGATTTTGGATATCCGGAAGAATCTGTAACCCGCAGAAAAATGGCCCATCTCTTAAAGGTATCGCAATATTATATGTTGAAATCAAAGATAGAGATGCCATACAGATTTGAGGTCTTAAGTGT
>CAZYYF010000018.1:0-5597 GCA_964650875.1 uncultured bacterium | reverse complement strand
TTGAAAGTGAATATAATAGTTTGCATTAAACAGGTTCCCGATACTTTTGAAGTAAAGATAGATCCTGAAACAAAAAGGATTGTAAGAGAAGGGGTGGAAAGTATCATTAATCCGTATGACAATTATGCCATAGAGGAAGCTGTGAGGCTTAAAGAGAGATTTGGAGGTAAGGTTACGGCCATCTCTATGGGACCAAGTCAGGCAGAAAAAGCCCTCAGGCAGGCGATATCTATGGGGGTAGATGAAGCTGTTTTGCTGAGTGATAGGGAATTTGCAGGCAGTGATACTCTTGCGACTTCTTATATACTGAGTTGCGCTATCAGAAAGTTAAAAGAGTTTGATATTATAGTCTGCGGTAGAGAGTCGCTTGATGGCAGTACCGGCCAGGTTGGCCCGGAAATTGCATACCACCTTGGTATATCTTATATAACCTATGTCAGCAAAATTCTTGATGTTTCATCCGAACATATGCATTGTATACGTCTTATGGAGGATCATTATGAGGAACTGAAAGTAAAAATGCCTGTGCTTATCACTGTGATTAAGGAAATAAACCAGCCAAGAATTCCTTCTCTAAAAGGCATGCTCAAAGCAAAAAAAGCGGAAATATCTACATACAGTTCTTGCGATATAGCTGGAGAAAAATGCAACTATGGGCAGGAAGGTTCACCTACGAGAGTAGTAGAGGTATGGACTGAGCATATGCAAAAAGAGGGGAAAAAGGTTGAAGGTGAACCTGAAAAACTTGTAGAGGTGCTATTGAATGAACTGAAAAATCTGGGGGTCGTATAAAATGGCAATGATTAAAATCGTGTATGATAAGTGTAATCTGTGCAAATCCTGTATGAACGAATGCCCCTTTGAAGCAATAGAAATAAAAGAAGGAAAGCTTTTTATAAATGAGAACTGCACTTTGTGCGGTCTTTGTGTAAACGTATGTCCTGAGGCTGCCCTATTAAAAGAAGAAAAGGAACTCGTTACAACAGACCTTGGCCACTATAAAGGCATCTGGTTTTTTGCAGAAACTCGTGAAGAGAATCTCTCGCCTGTTGCTTTTGAGATGCTTACTGGTGCGTTAAAATTGAAAAGAACTCTTGACGAAAAGGTTGCAGGCGTTATTCTTGGCAGCAACGTCAGTAGTCTTGCAGAAGAACTCGGCAGGAGAGGGGCTGATAAGGTTTATGTTATTGATGAGCCTGCTTTGAGTCATTTTCAAGAAGAACCTTATGCTGTTGCCCTGGCTGACCTGATAAATAAATATATGCCTAATATCGTTATTGCTGGAGCAACAATGATGGGAAGGGCTTTTGTGCCATCTGTAGCCGCCATGGTAAAGACAGGTTTAACAGCTGACTGTACAGGTATAGATATTGATCCGGAGACAAAACTTCTTCTTCAGACAAGGCCAACTTTCGGAGGCAATCTTATGGCAAGGATTATATGTAAAAACCACAGACCACAGATGGCTACTATCAGGCCAAAGATTTTTGATGAAGCATCAGTTTCAGAAGGCAATGCAGAGGTTATTATAGAAAAACTGGACACTTCAAAGATGAAAAATAATGTTGAGTTTTGTGGAAGACAAAAGGTTGAAAACATGGTTGACCTGCAGGAAGCAGAGGTTATTGTATCAGGTGGAAGAGGTATGAAAGAACCTAAAAATTTCAGTATGATAAAACAATTAGCAGATGCTCTTCAAGGGGCAGTAGGGGCTTCCAGAGCTGCCGTAGATGCAGGATGGATGCCTTATCCCCATCAGGTTGGCCAGACAGGAAAAACTGTAAAACCGAAGATTTATATTGCCTGTGGTATATCAGGAGCAATACAGCATCTTGCAGGCATGCAAACATCTGATTATATCATAGCAATAAATAAAGACCCCAATGCTCCTATATTTAAGGTTGCAAACCTTGGTATTGTGGGAGATGTCTTTGAGGTTTTACCTATTTTGATTAAGAGACTCAAGGAAAAAAGTTTGTAAACGGAGGAGATGAAATGGGATTAGGAATAATTTATGCGTTAATAGGTGCAGTATTAGCGGTATTTTTATGTGGTACAGGTTCAAGTATAGGTATAGGATATGCAGGAAGTGAAGCCAACGGCGTTCTTTCAGAAGAACCTGAGAAGTTTGGTATCATGCTTCTTCTTGTTGCTCTACCCGGCACTCAGGGCATTTATGGTTTCTTGACCGGCTTTCTTGTGTTGATGAAGATAGGCATTTTAGGAGGAGCCTCTGTTGTAATAAATACCGAACAAGGATTACAGATTTTACTTGCATGTCTTCCGATAGCAGTATCAGGGCTGTTTTCTGCAATCCATCAGGGTAAGGTATGCGCTGCTGGTATTGCTGTTGCTTCAAAACATCCTGAGGCAAGCATGAAGGCGCTGGTTTATGGGGCATTTGTTGAAACTTATGCTGTTTTAGCCTTGGTTGTTTCTATATTTTTACTCTTCTCAATAAAAATTTGAAGGGGAGAAAATTCAAAAATGGTAAAAAATCTTACAGAAAAAATTATTTTAGAGGCGCAGAAGAAAGCCGACAGTACCATAAAAAAGGCAGAACATCATCTTGAGAAAATGTTGTTTGAAAAAAAAGAAATAATAACAAAAGAGTTTGAGGAAAAACTTGCGTATGCCAAAAACAGGATAGAGCAGCAGGTAGAGAGAGAAATCAGTAATTTCAGGATGGAGAAAGAAAAAGAAATCCTTGATTGGCGGAACAGTCTGATAAAAGAAGTAATGATAAAGGTAGAAGAAAAGTTCAACCGTTTTTTAGCAGATAACATGAAAGATATTATTGTCGGTTTTACAAAAGAGATTGAAGAAAAAGGATGTATAGTGAAGGTACCTGAAACAGCGCAGAATATAAAGATAGAAGGGGTCCATATAGAAGTAGACCCACAACTCAAAAATGCTTTTCGCATTGAAGGGAAAAACTGGCATCTGCTTTTTAACTGGGAAAGATTCAGTTTATCAATTTCAGGGCATATAAAACAAAAAGTAGCCAGTTATCTTTTTGGCAATGAAAGAAAAAATAATCAGTATAGAAATGCTTAAAGCAAAAGCTTGCAACTGCAAGAAATGCGGGTTTTGGATGCAAAGAACCAATGTTGTATTTGGCAGTGGCAGTCTGGATACCCGGATTCTTTTCGTCGGAGAAGCCCCGGGCTATAACGAAGATAAGAAAGGTATACCTTTTTGCGGCAAGGCAGGAGAGGTCCTTGATAGTCTTCTTGCATCAATAAATCTTAAGCGTTCGGACATCTATATAACCAATGTTATAAAATGCAGGCCGCCTAATAACCGCGACCCTTTTGATGAAGAAATTGCAAACTGCAAGGAATACTTAGACCAACAGATAGAGATTATACACCCAGAGATTATCTGTTGTTTAGGTCGCCATGCCCTGAAAAATATCCTTGAAAAGTTTTCTATAAAACAAAAGGGGTCCATAAGCACACTTCATGGTAGGGTTTTTGAACAGGTGGAAGATATCTTCAACAGGATAAAAGTAGTAGCATTATACCATCCTGCTGTTGCAGTCTACAATCCGGAACAATATTCCCTGCTCCAAAAAGACTTCTCTATCCTCAAGGAGATGTGAAATGAATATCCTGTCTATTATCGGTCGGATAAAATCTCTTGAGAAACGTTTTTTAACGGCTGAAGAGATAGAGAAACTGATGAATGCAAAGGACTTTGCTGAATTTACAGGTATACTAGATAAACCGTGGTATGATGTTTCACCAGGTATCAACAGTATTAAAGAGTTAATTAGGATTTTTGAAAATAGCAGGGTTATTCTTCTTGAAGAAATGTATAAAAACCTTCCTCATCCACTTTATCACTATTTCGTTCTGAAATACGACTACCATAATTTATACCTGCTCGCAGAAGATAGAACGGGCGGAGAAAATTATACGGTTTATTCCACTATAGATTTTAATGTGCTTCAAGAGGCCTTTTCAACAAACAATTATAAAAACCTACCATCTTTTCTAAAGCCTCCGATGTCTATCATTACCAGGTATAAAGAAAACAACAATTTAAATGTTTCTTTACTCCTCAAGAAATCTTACTATGAAACTGCCAGAAAACTGATTAGAACACAAGGTTCTACCGCGATTGATTATTGTTTAGGGATTGAGATTGATTTTGCCAATGCAGCAGTATTTATTGAAAAAGGTATCTCTAACACCCAGGTTAAACAGAAACATCTCATTGAAGGCGGCAATATAAATAAAGAAAGGTTTCTCAAAGCAGAAGTCTTATGGAAATCTTTCAATAAAGAATATCCTGGAATAACTACCCCGATAGATGCTGAAAACTATGATAGCGAAAGATACAAACTACTGATGCAATATATTAGCAGGGGAAGAACTATGCCTTATGGGATAGAACCCGTGTTTTTTTATTTTCTTGCACGGGAGATTGAACTGGAAAGCATCAGACGCCTTGCGATAGGCAAGCTTTATGCAGTTACCCCAAAAACCTTATCACAATGGGGGATATATCCTTACCAGATTAAATAGGCACAGCAAGGTTGTGTCAAGAAACAGATTTATATTTTATTCTCTTGGGTCCATCCCATAAGAAAGGTTTTATTTTTTAAAGGATTTTTATAATGAGGCAATCTGTTTTATTGAAAATTAAACTATATTTCTATATAATATAAATTATGTATAAATCGCCAGAAAACCCTGTGTAATGGGGAGGGACAAACAACAAAGCAATCTCAGTAGCCCATTTGGTTAAAGGAATTTAATTAAAAAGGAGGCATAATGGGAAGAATAAAAGTTGGTTTGGTTATATTTTTAATTTTTTCGGCATGTGCATTTTCCGATTCAAGAAAAGAACTTGCAGGCAGGATAACGCAGGCAGAAAAAACCCTGAAAGATTTTATGGAGGCTCCTGACAGTCAAATTCCTTGTCAACTGATCCATGAAGCTGATGCCATTATTTTTTTGAAACAGTATAAGATGGGTTTTGTTGTAGGGGCAAAAGGAGGAACCGGCATAGTGTTAGCGAAAGACAGGAAAACAGGGGTATGGAGTCCTCCTGCTTTTATAGCAACGGCAGAAGGCAGTGTCGGTTTTCAGCTCGGTGGCAAAACAATAGATGCAATCCTTCTTGTGATGAATAAGGAAGGGTTAGACTTTTTGCTTAAATCCCGCTTGAAGATAGGCGGTGAAATTTCTGCCGCGGCAGGACCTGTCGGTAGAGAACTCGGGGCACAGGTTGGAGTTCCAGCAGCAGGCATACTTGTATACTCAAGGGCAAAAGGGTTGTTTGCTGGTGCGTCTTTTGAGGGAGGTGTGATTGCCAGTGACGATAAGGCAAACCAGATATTCTATGGTATTGAAAACATAAGGATAAGGGATATACTTTCTCGTGAGAAGGTTTCTATGCCGGAAGAAGCAAAGGGTTTGATAGAAAGCCTTATGGAATATGAAAGTAGATATAAGGAATCTGTTGAGAGCAAGAAATAATACCAATTCGTTTTCAAAGATATAGCGTCCTTGATTTCCTCAAGATGCTATCAGTATGCCTCCTTGCCGATTTCGTATAAAAAAAACAGGAGATTAAAATTCAGACAA
>CAZYYF010000017.1:0-13435 GCA_964650875.1 uncultured bacterium | reverse complement strand
TAGTGGCAGGAGCCGAAAAAACTCATGAAAGACGCGGTAATAGTAAGAAAAAAAGGTAAATATTCATCTATGAAAAGGCCTGTCAATACCCTTTTTCTTCTAATGCTAAAAATATCAATTACTTTTTCTCGGACCAAAAATAGTGGTACCTAACCGTATGATATTGGCACCTTCCTCTATCGCTATACGCCAGGTATCGCTCATTCCCATTGACAGGTATTTCATTTCTACACCAGGAAGTCTCATACCTTTTAACTGTTCAAAAAGTTCTTTTACAAGTTTGAAATACGGACGAATGTCTTGAGGATTGTCAAGTAAAGGTCCCATTGTCATCAATCCCTGAACCTTAATGTTCTGCAGATTTGAGATACCTATTATTAATGTGCCTGCTGCTTCCGGAAAAACACCTGATTTTTCAGGTTCTCTGCCACTATTAACCTCAACAAGAACAGGATAAACAATCCCCTTTACTAACGCTATCTTATCTATCATATTTGCAAGTTTCATATTATCAACAGTTTCAACCATATCAAAGATATTCATAGCTTTTTCTACCTTGTTTTTTTGCAGATGTCCTAAAAGATGCCATCTTACTTTTCTGCCGATTATATGAAACTTTTGTTCGGCTTCCTGAACATAGTTTTCTCCTATTATGTCAATCCCTGCTTCAATAGCTTCAAGTATCTCCTGGACAGTTCTGGTTTTTGTCGCGGCTATCACCGTAACATTTTCAGGCACCTCTTTTAATATCTCTTCTATCCGTTTTTTTATGCTCATCATACCTCCTTCATTATTATACAACACATTACGGTTGCCCCGAGAGACATGATAATATATTGGTTGAGAAGTTTTATTCTAAATTGGCATGTCTTGCAGCCATACATTTGAAAGAGATATTCTGCTTTTCCCTATAAAATTCAACAAATGTTTCAAGAAAAAGAAAAACCGCTTGTTCAAAAAGCGAATTGCCGAATTGAATTGATTGTTCTATGGACATCTGCAATGAGTAATCCGAGAGAGGAACAAGAGGAGTTTTCTGTGAGGTTATAGATAAAACCTTTGCTTGTTGGGCCCTTGCAACTGTTACAAATTCAAGCAGGTTTTTTCTATCTCCTGAACAGGAAATAATAATCAGAAGATCTCCGCTTTTTATAGAAGGACATGTGGTTTCTCCTACCATATATGTTTCAATACCGAGATGCATAAGTCTCATAGCAAAACATTTCCCGAGAAGTCCACTTCTGCCAGTCCCTGCCACAAAAACTCTTGAGGCTTCTTTAACATGGGCAAACACTGCTTCATAATCTTTATGCCCAATGTTTGAAACAACCTTAACTACCTCCTCTAAAACAGTCGTTGTCGCCATTTCAATCCTCTATTGAAAATCAACATCTAACATAAAATAAGGTCAAACATCCGTACTTTGTTTGAAAACAAAAAAAAGATAAGGGGTTGGGGGAAAGAATTTTGTCCGCCCTCGCTTTTCCGCCCTATTTTGCGGTAAATTTTTCCCACTCCTTCAAAGTTTTAGGGGCACATTTTCTTATTAACTCCGCGACAGGGCCAACTTTGCTTTTCTTAGTTAAACCCCATCTCATATTAGATTGGCTCAAAATCCATTCTTTTGCCATATTATTGTTGTATTAAATTTAAAAATTTTTGTTTGTATTTATAATCAAAACTATTATCAACATCAACCAATCTATTTTTTATTAAATGGGCATTGATAAAAGTTTTATTTTGTAAGTACAAATAGCAAAGCAGATTATTCTCATTGTCGTATTTTACATTATCAAATTTAATAAAAACTTGCTGATTTTTTAATTTATTTTGTAGAAACTCTATTGCCTTATTTACCGTTTCGTTTTTTGCCTTAACTCCAATCAACCTAATCATCAAATCGTTATTTAATAATACCTTCTCCGGATTTATGACTTGCTTTACAGAATATAAATCAATCCTTTCGCTATTCGTGGAATCAATCTTTGAGCCAAATTTGAATTTTTTAGGGTCAACTTTCCTGCTAAATTTTATTGAATCTTTAAAAATATAAGGTAATTTTGAAATTTCGCTTTTATAATCTATGTTTTCATCTTTTTGTTCAATAATTTCAAATGTCGCCCCTTTAAATAATTCCTCTTTATTTACGCCTATTTTTTCTTTTATCACCGGCAGAAATTTTTTATTTATTTCATAGCCAACAGAATTACGGTTTAAATTTTTTGCCACAAGGCTCGTTGTACCGCTACCTAAAAATGGGTCTAAAATAGTGTCGCCAACAAAGCTAAACATTTTTATAAGTCGTTTCGGCAATTCTTCCGGAAACATGGCCAAATGTTTGTCTTGCTTTGCGCCGTTAAAATTCCAATGCCCGGTAAAATACTGATTCCACTCTTCTTTGGATATTTTGGATTTTTCTTTTATTTCTTTTGATACAAATGGCGCATCTCCTGATTTCTTAAAAATCAAAATAAATTCATAATCAAGTTTGATTATTCCATTTCTCGGATATGGAAAACTACCCATTATGGTCGCGCCGCCGGTGGTATTCATCGTTGTAGCTTTCTGCCAAATAATTGCACCCATATAATCAAATCCTTGGGTTTCGCAAAATTTTATTATCTCTGTTCTAATAGGAATAATTTTATAGCGTCCATAATAAACGGAGCGAGCAAATTGATCGCCGATATTTATACAAAGGCGGCAACCGTCATTTAAAACCCTATGACATTCTTTCCAAACTAAATTAAGACTGTTGATGTAATCTTCATATCTATCATTAAAACCAATTTGGTCCGAAGTGCCATAGTCTTTTAATTGCCAATATGGCGGCGAAGTAATAACAAGATGAACGGACTTATCTTTTAGCTCCGCCATATTCCTAGAATCGCCAATTATGATTTTATGATTGGTTTTCATAATTGTTTACTTCATTAACTCACTGAACACCGTGTTGTCATTGCGAGGGAGCGTTGATTACGACCGAAGCAATCCCATGAGATTGCCACGTCATAAAAAACATTCCTCGCAATGACAACCCCCGGGGGGGCACCCTCGCAATGACGTGGTTGAGTGAATATTTACGTAGTTATCAACCGCGCTATGTATATTGTATCAAATTTTAATAAAAGAGTAAATCAAAGGGGAGTTCCTTATCATTGCCCGCGCACGGGATATCTGGGGCAAGGGCAACACTTTTTCTTGCGGTGCTTTTTGCGAAGCGAAAAACGAAATTCTGCTGCGGAAAACCGAAACTTTACAAATTGGCTGGGGGACTAGGACTTGAACCTAGACACTCAGATCCAGAGTCTGATGTCCTACCATTAGACGATCCCCCATAAGGATAAAGAGTAACTGTTTTGAGATACGTAGATATTATATATCAATCTACCAGAAGGCACAGTTAATTTCTTTTTCGAAAAACAACCTTCATTTCGTTGCCTGATATGCTTAAGGTGATATGACCTTCTCTGGCAAGCCAGCCTAAACTCATTAATACAATGTCTCTGTCTTTTTTTATTGCACTTATTATTTTATCAAGCGTCGTTTCATTGTATTTTTCAAGATACTGCCATATTTCTCCTGCTGTTATGCCTATTTCTGTTATCATTATTCCTCCTTTCCTCTCACCTTTCTTCTATAGATGTGGTTATACCAATTCGTCTTCAAAGATATAGCGTAGCCGCCTTGCTCTATCCTTAAATCCGAATCGTTATACTCGCCTTCGCATTCAAAACCATCATTTTAAATGCGAATTCGTATTAATTTTTTCTCCTGATGAGAGAGCACTTTTAATCTTATACAATTCCTGTTATATTTTACACCTTTTCCTGCTTTCTGTGAAGGGTTTGACACTGAGGACATCTTGATATGCCATCTGAACAGCTGTCAACGTAGGTATAAAAACAGGTAGGACATTCCCATAAAAAATTGTCTGTTTTTATCTCTGAAGAAATTCTATTTTTTCTCTCTGAAACTATCCATAAAATAAGGATAATTATACTGATTGAAAGATAAATACTAGCCAACACGTCAATCTGTATTTTAATCATTTTAACCTGAACCTAAAAGTTATGAGCCCCCAGACTTCCTTGTCCGTTTTTACCGGGTTAAAAAGCCATTTTCTGAAACTTTCTTCAGCATATATATCAAGTTCTGGAAAACCTGACGAACCCTTTATTGTGGTTGAGGTTATTCTACCTTCGGAATCCACCCAGAATTTTATTTTTATATTGCCTTCCATACCTTGTTGTTGCGCCCACAAAGGATATTTTATCACTTCCCTGTAAATTACCTGCCTATCTCCTCCTGGACCTTCTATATCCATGCTCATAATGCTGCCTGTGTCAAGTTGTTCAGGTGTTTGAAATTCAGCAATAGTTGGAAACTGTACATTAAATTCAGGAAATTCAAATCTGGGACTTATCTGGATAACAGGAAGATTCTCAGAAAAACCTGTGAATTTCTCGGCTGATAATTTTACAGTTTCTTGTTCAAAAGGCATATCCAATTTTTCGTAATGAGCCTTTATCTCAGGCATTTCAGGCATTATCTTTATCTTAGCAAGATGGATATCTTCTGGAGACATGGAAGGAGGTAGAAGTGAGACTTCTATAGGTTGCTTTGGACTATAAACGTTAGGTAGAATAATAACAAACAGGGAAATTCCTGTAATATGAACCAATAAACTTGCAAAAAAGGTTTTCAGTAAAAGTTTTTCCCCTTTCATCTTAAAACTCTGGAATTGTTGCTATTGCTATTTTATTGATACCTGCCTGACGAGCAATATCCATTACTGCTACCACATCGCCATGTTCTGCTTTTCTATCTCCTTTCAGGATTAATACCAGATGGGGAGATTTGGAGGCCTTTTCAGATAAAACCTGGTAGAGTTTTTCGCTAGTTATGGGAACATCCCCGTAAAAAATTACACCTCTATCGGAAACACTTACAAAAACTTCCTGCTCTTCAACAACCTCTGTGGAGGCTGCCTGGGGAAGATTTATCTTTATACCAGGTTGCATAATAAAACTTGATGTAAGCATAAAATATATAAGTTGGTGGAAAACAACATCTATCAGCGGAGCCATGTTTAGCTCCCCTTTGGTTATTGAATAATGTTTTGCAAACTTCATTTTAGTTTTCCTCTTCGGCTTTAAGAAGGAAAAGTATATCAAGTAATTTAGTTGCGCTTTTTTCCATCTGCAGTATAAGGTTATTCACTCTAATAACAAAATAATTGTATGCTATGTAAGCAGGAATGGCAACTATCAGTCCGGCTACTGTGGTTACAAGGGCTTCCCAGATACCTCCGGCAAGGTCACCTGGATTAACAAGCCCACCTTTTATCTCTATGACCATAAATGCTTTTATCAGACCCGTCACGGTTCCCAGCAAACCTAAAAGAGGGGCAATTGTTGCGATCGTTGCAAGAACACCTAGATATCTTTCTAGTATAGGAATTTCATGGGAAGCAGCATCATCTATGTTTTCCTTTATTTCTTCTCTGCTTCTGTCAGACTTCAAAAGACCAGCTTTTATTATCCTGGGCACTGATTTATCCATAGAATCGCATAATTCCAGGGCTTCTTTTATTTTCCTTTTCTTCAATAAACCTTCTATATCATTGATAAATTTTTCGTTGTAAAATTCAGCATTCCGCAGAGATATGAACCTTTCAATTATTATTGCCAATGTCAGTACGCCACATAAAATAATGGGAACCATAATCAGTCCACCTTTAACAATCATAGTCCATAGATTCATTTTTGTTTTTCCTCCTTGTGTCTTGATGCAGATTCTAAAAATAAAATTTTACACCGGCTAAAACCTTCCTTCCTTCAGCAGGATATCCCGGAACAAGAGAATATTTCTTATATCCAATGTTATAAATACCAGCGGTCCACTCTACTTTTTTATTCTGCAAAAATTTTACTTCAGCATTAAATACTGTATGGTCATTCAGTCGTTCCATAGGAAAAATCCTGTCTCCTGTATAAGAGGCCCATATCTTACAAGAGGTAGCAGAAGACCTCCAGATAAAACCCGCATTATGCTTTGCATCAGGATAGAAATATACATCCCTATCATAAAAATTTCTTTCGCCTTCAAAAAAGAAAGTAATATTTTTGAACAAGAGATGCTTTACATCAAGTCTGAGAGATGTTGTAATAAACTCTGCTGCCAACGGTTCAAACAAACCGTTGGCATCCATATCTGTCCATGTATAGGTGTTTTCGGTATATGTACGGGCAAGTTCCAGCTTGAAACCTCTATGTTCTCTTTCTCTGCTGAAAGACACATTAAATCTGTATTCTTCTTCGGGCGCCAAAGCCAGTGCCTTCATTTCTTTATAATTACAGCACATAAGGTTTTCCCATAAATCAGGTATTCTATAAAAACCGTTGAAACCGAACGACAGACCAGCGACAGGGGTGTATTCAACAGCCGGCAAAAATTTTAAGTCATAGTCCTCTATCTTTTTCATACTACCTCCAATCTTGAAATTTCTACCCTGGACCCATATCGCCTCAGAAAAAGCCCATTGGGAAAACTCTTCACTGAAGACATTATACCTTTCAACACCTGTGTTAAGAACTACCCCTGATACATCAAAGAATAAGTCAGCCGTTCCATAATTTGATTCTCTTCCATCTATGCTGTAAAAAGACTGCTGGATATCCAACAAGGCTCTATCATCCCAGTGATGTGAAAGAGAAGTGCTGACCGAAAAGTAGTCTCTCTTAAAATCAAGTGGTAAAAATGTAGAACCTGGCATATACAGGTAGCCTGTCCGTATTCCTGCGGAAAATTTATCAGTTTTATTTTTAAAAGAATAGCTAGCCCGTATGCCAGCTGCTTCATCATTATCTCTATATCCACCTGTGTAAAAGCCATCTACATCAAATAATCTGTCTACATCGCCTGCAACCACAGGACAAAATATCTTCAATCCTAATCCGTTATTGTTGTCAGAAGTTACACCAATATAGTTCCTATGTTTCTTCTCAAAAGGACTGCTTTCTATTTCCTCGTTTTCAGCAACAGGCACATCTTCTTGCTCTCCTTCACCAAATACTTTTTCTTCTGGCATTAAAGGTATTTGAGGAAACATAATATCCTGTGGAGCACCAGAAGGTTTGATAAAAATCTCTGACTTTTCAATCCTTAAATTTTCCCCGGTAATTTTTTCTTCAGGCACTTTTATATCCTGAGAATGAAGAAGACAGGGAACTATAAAACATATGAGAAAAAAAACTAATTTTCTAATCATCTTTATAATTTTTCCATAGCTGATTCAGCCATTTTTACCCACTCAGGGAAATTACGATAGAATGTTATGATTTCAAGAAATTTTTCCTGTGCTTGTTCCTTATTACCTTCATATTCATATATTTTCCCAAGGTAGTAGGTGGATTCAACAAGAATAGCAGGGTTCTTGGCCTCTAAACCTTTAAGTATATTTTTGCCTTTCTCAAAATCTTTTGAAAGGTATAAAGTCTTTCCGTATAGGAAAGAAACTAAATCGTCTCTGTTACTCGAAAGAAAATCTTCACAAAGCCTTCGGGCTTTTCCAAATTTTTTCTGTTCAAGAAGGCTTTCTATTAGCATGGTCAAGGCATTTCTGTATAAAGCACTGTCCTGAAAATCAAGAATAAATTTTTCCAGATGTTTTTCTGAACCGACATAATCCCGTTTTTCGTACAATTTTTTACCCTTCAAGAAAAGAATTTCTTTTATAAATGCGCTTGTTGGAAATTCCGAAGCAAGTTTATTCCACACCTTGAAACTTTCAGAAATATCATCTCTGGCATAATATGCATAGCCGAGCCCAAAATAACTTCTCTCTCTTATCTTGACATCTGAAGCCATTTCTAAGGATTTATTGAAAAAGGTTATTGCTTCTTCAAACCTGTTCATATTAAAGTTAACAAAACCAAGTTGCATATATACCTCAGCAATATCCTTATGTTCTGGAAACATTGCCAAGATTTCAGCAAACTGTTTTTCTGCTGAACTCCAATCTTCTTTCAACATCTTTATCTGTGCCAGTTCAGATAGTATCCTGAAATTCATTTCCTTATCTCCACTACCTTTTATACCTGAGAGTAAAACCTCTGCCTGATTAAGGTTTTCTTTCCTTTTTTCAATAATTGCCAGTTGAAAAGAGGCCCAGGTTTTGTAAATAGTATCTGGAAAATTCTGTATAATATTTTTATAGAGGCCGGTTGCTTGTTCATAATCACGGAGGTTCAAAAGACTATCAGCAAGTTTTAACTGAATGTCTGCAACTATATCTCTGTTATCTATAGAAGCCGAACCTTTCAATGCACGGCTTAAAAGGTCTTTTGCTGATATAAAATTATTCTCCTTGTAGCAAATGACACCCTGGTAATACAGAACAATAGGAAGATATTGAGAGCTTTTGAATTCTTCTACAAAAAGGTTAAACATATCTCTGCTTTCTGATATTTTGCCTTCATTAAACAGGGAAATCGCAAGCTGTAATAAGAATTCTTCTATCTGCTTTTCAATAAAAACGTTTTCTCCAAATTTTTTTTTGTAATCCCTGTAAGAAGAAACCGCAGAATTAATGTCTTTAGTTTTTAGGTAGGCCAGAGCAAGATACGAAAGGGCATCCTTTAAAAAGGGAGAATCAGGGTAGTTATTCTTCAAAAAATTGAGTTTTATAATTGCTTTGTTATATTCTTTTAACTGGATGTAATTGACAGCAGAAAGCAGGAAAGCGTAGTCTAAATCAGGTGCCTTGGGGTTCTGTTGTATATGCTTTTCAATCTGGGAATTAGATAGGGTATATAACCCTTTTTTGTGAGCCTCAAATGCCATTTTCAGATATCTACTTTCATGTTCGGCTCCGTAACAAAAGGTACAAAGGATAAAACACAACAAAAAATACTTCTTATATCCCATAATCTTGAATCTATATGTTTGAAATCCACTTTAAACCTTCTCAATCAAATTCCAAAATATATCAGGTTATAAAAAAACACATCGTACATTTGCCGGGACCAGACTAAAAACTATCCGGCCCCGGCAAAATTTTAGGTCTTATACTTTAGCTACATTAGCAGCCTGAAGTCCTTTGTCACTTTGTACTACTTCGAATTCTACCGCATCGCCTTCCTGCAATGTCCGGTATCCTTCTCCAGTAATAGCAGAGTAATGCACAAAGACATCCTCACCGCCTTCTCTTTCAATAAAGCCATAACCTTTAGCATTATTGAACCACTTCACCTTACCTTTCTCTTTTGCCACTTTACTTCCCTCCTTTTTACACCCTTACCCCGCAATCCTTTGTTGTTTTTTCGGAATTTTGGAGGTTCAGGGAGTTAATAAAAATACCCTTTAATTCTATTGGGGTAATTGTTATTTTGACCTTTTGGATAGGAATACATATTTGATATGAACTGCCTCAGATAACAACCAAAATTCTGCATCCATCTCTTACTCTGAAAAAAATATCTGTTAACTAAAATATCTTCCATCTTTATATATTATCAATTACTTCCAAAATTTTGTCAAGTCTAAATTTCCTGTTTACATTTTTTATGGGACAGAATCCCTCAAGATACCATTTGCCGTTTTCAGTAAAAATTTTCATCGGCTCTATATATCTCGTGCTTATCTCCATTTCTCTGTTTCTATACTTTATGCATATTTCTCTGCCGTTTTTCATAGCTTGCTCTATATATTTTATTACCATAGCTGTATCCACATAATTGATCTCAGCAGTATACCTTTTCATATCAGATACTTCACAGGGCTTTTCTTCAAAGAACCTGGAAAATATTTGATATGTTAGCATCGCATCTTTTTCCGCCCTGTGCATATCGCCAACATCAAGTTTATAGAAGTTTGCCAGGTAGGAAAGAGAATTTTTCTCAAAGGAAAAGAGTTTTTTTGCAATATAAAGGGTGTCATAAACTGAGGTTTCAGAAAACTTCATTCCACATCTTTTAAACTCGGCTTTAAGAAAAGGTATATCAAAATCTGCGTTTTGTATAAGAAGCACTTCTCCTGTGATAAAACGTGAAAGTTGCGCAGCAATATCCCGGAAAAAAGGAGCGTATTTCAACATGCTGGGTTTGATTTTATTTATAGGAAGTCCGTCAGCAGGGATATCAATCTCAGGGTTTATAAAAGAGGTGAATTTTTGGCAGGTTATTCCATTTTTTATCTTTATGAGGGCAATCTCTACTATTCTATCTTCTTCCGAATTTAGTCCTGTCGTTTCTATGTCAAGAGCAACAACTTCAGGAACATTTTTTACCATACCTTCCATAAATCTTATCCAACTAACTTTGTATATTTCTCCGGGTCCTTCTCAAACTTTTCTTTGCATGCAGGACTGCAGAAATAATATTCCTTCCCTTCTTTCTCAACCTTATTTTTTGTTTCTTTTTTCAACCACACCCTACAAACAACATCTTTATGTACTTTCTTTCTCATACAAGTTTGTCTCCTATGGTAATCTCAAATTATTATATTACCATTATTTTAACAACTGGGCAACATTTATTTTGAAAATCGTTACCTTATAGAAATGTGGTTTGAGAATATCCATGGAAGTCCCTGGTAAAAAACTTCAATCCTGTAAACACCAGGATGTCCAGGAACAAAAACCGTTGTTTTTATTTGGTTTTCCCATAAGATCCTTCCATTGAACACGAGCCTTGTTAAGGCAGAAACAGGATTTTTTACCACAAGTGGTCTTCCAATATTTATTGTATCTCCCATAATGATATACCCATCTTCACTGCCAAAATAAAATCCTGAACTGTCAGATAAATAATCGTTGGAGAAAAATAGATGTCCTTTTCTTAAAGCATTAAATATCTTTTGTTTATCTTCTTCCGGCTTAAAAACGAGTTCTTCTTCCAATAAAATATGGTTTCTCAAGACCTTGAAGATATTGGAGTATTTAAACTTGTTGTTAATATCCAGACACCGGAGAACAAAAGGTAACAAATGTATATCAAGCCCAGCTATTCCCACAGTTGTTTTTTTCTGGGCAAGGCTATCCCACAAAGATAGAAGAGAAGAAGAAGGACCTTTGAGGTTACGCGGTAAGCAGAAGTACCTTATAGGAAGATTATATATCCTGGTAAATTTTGCCCAGTCAAAGAGAAGTGACCAGATTTCTATACCATTAAAATCATTAAGGGTCCGGTTATCCCACCTATAGTCTTTTCGATAGATGAAAAACTTGTGGAAACCTTCAGGATGCGCTATAAAAGACAAGCAACCAGAATTTTTAATTTCAGAAAAAACCTGTGAAATATTATCTCTGTTACCATACCACTTTTTGCCTCCAATAATAAGCAGGTGGTTTTGTTGTAATCTATCTTCAGCCTCTTCACCGTTGATTACAAGGGTTCTACCGTAATATCCTTCTTTGTCAAAAAGTTTTACGTATGTGGCAATCTTCTTATTAGGTGTGTGGCTATTGATAATGAGAAAATCAATTCCCGCAGCCTGACCATCTTGCGCGAGAGATATAAAAGTTTTTTCCAGTTTTTTTATAGGATAATGGATATGGATACACCCGCAGATTTCTTTATATCTTGACATAATATTGTTTTCCCTGTATCATACTCCCTGAAGAAATTTATAAGGCCCCATCGTCTAGAGGCCCAGGACAGATGGTTCTCAGCCATCAGACACGGGTTCAAATCCCGTTGGGGCTACTGATGGAGGTAAAAATTCCCATCAAAGTTTATATACTCTACTGTTATTTATAGGGTAAAGAGTTGATTTTTCCCTATGAGCGGGTATATTTTATCATATAAACCCGTAAAAATCCCAGTAGATATAGAGGTAAACACCAGTCTTTTATAATGGGAATTATATATCTGCGCTATTTCTGTTATAGTACATTATTACAACCATCGCGTAAACGCTAATAGAAAATACTAAGACTGCCCTTTTGAAATGTAGCCCCAGGTTGTCATTCTGAAATGGGCCTGTCATGATATGTAGCAAATCAGGATGCAGGATAACAGGAAAGGAGGATGTAAAATAACCCATCAGGCTTTACCTGCCATCCCTTTTGAAAAAGGGGAAGGAGGCCGTATTTTCAGGTGAAAAAAATAGGGGTTCTATTCTTGTTGTTGCTTTTACATTTTACTGGATGGGCTCAGAATGCCGGGCTGACAGACCTATGCAGAAAAGTGCTTGAAAGGCATGTAGGAAATAACAAAGATATCAGCATGGAAACATCTGCATTAGAAGAAACATCACGCCCACTCTTTGTAACCCTGAAAAAAGGCAATCGCACCCGCGGATGTGCAGGAACAATGCAGCCTTTTTCCTCAACCCTTTCCGAAGAACTTGCCTATTTCACTATCAATGCTGCTACAAGAGATTTCCGATACCCGCCCATTAGCCCTTATGAGTTAAAAGATATTGTTATAGTACTTACCTTTCCAGGAGAATTGAGGGCAATAAAATCACTGACAGAATATAACCCATGGAAACACGGATTGCTTATAAAAAAAGATGGGAAGCAGGGTGTAATATTACCCTGTGAAGGTAAAACAAGTAGTTATGCAGTAAAAAAAGCTATGGCGCAGGCCGGAATAGATAACATTGAAAATGCTGATATATGCATTTTTGACTGCGAAACTATAATGGAGATAAGATGAAAAAAATAATGTGTGTTATTATAATGTTTGTTGTTTTTGCTGTTGTGTCTGGATATGCTGATACTGTAAGAGGCCGCATTCTTCAATCAGATACTACACCGGTCTATGCAGCTAAGGTAACATTTTACTCGCAGCAACCCAGATTCAAAACAACGGGATATACAGGGAAAAATGGATATTTTTCCATCTCAGGGATTCCTTCAGGATATTATAACATAGAAATTGCGGCAAACGGGTTCTGCAGGGAATACATCACAAGATTTGAAGTAAATGAAGCCAAATATAAAAAAAAGTCCTATAACTTTACTATCTACAAACCTGGTTCTGTGAGCGGGTATGTCTACGATGAAAAAAATAATCCTCTCTCAGGTATAAAAGTCAACAATGCGGTTACCAATAGCAAAGGGTTCTACCTTCTATCATGGGTAAAACCCGGAAGTGTCTCCCTAACTATATCATCTCCGTATTATGTGCGGATTTCTAAAACCGTAGAGGTACAAGAGAAAAAAGTTACAGCAGGAATAAATTTTGTTCTTGAACCAGGCGGTTCAATATCAGGCAAGGTGTTGTCAAAAGTAACAGGTAAGCCTCTGAAAAATGTACGTGTTAATGTATGGGGCCCCTCTTACAGGTATACATCCACAGACATCAGCGGTAGTTTTCGCATTAACGGGTTATCTGAGGGAATATATGAACTCGGGGCATACATTCAGGGTTACCAAGAGATGGAGCTCCGCAATATAACAGTCAAAAAAAATGAAACTTTGGAA
>CAZYYF010000016.1:0-13805 GCA_964650875.1 uncultured bacterium | reverse complement strand
GGATATACCTGTGACAAACTTTTATAAGTATGAGGAGGAAAGATATGGTACATCTGTCAACAGGTTTATTTCCTTTACAAACGATACCAACCATAAACTTGGAAAAGAGCCTCTACCAGATGGATTGATAAAGGTCTTCAAAAAGATTGACAAAGAAAATTTCCTCAGTTACATAGGCGCAGATCATACAAAATATATCCCTATGGGCGAAAAGGTGGAACTCAATATGGGTAGTTGTCTTGATGTAGAAGTAGAGGCAAAGATGATGGACTTCCGCACGAAAAACTACCTTTTTAACAACTCTGGTGGTAACATTTCCGGATGGGATGAAGAAAGGACATATGAAATAAAAGTTTCAAACTACCGTGGTCTACCGGCAAAAGTGGAAGTTATAAGAAACTTTCCACACCAGTATTGGGAGCTTTCAAAACAGGGAGAGTTCGGCGAATACAAAAAGGTTGATATAGATACCGTCCAGTTTACACTTGAGATGCCGCCCAATTCCGTCAAGAAGTTTAACTATGTCCTGACACAGTTTGAGGGAGACCGCCGACAGGCTAGATAATTGACACCAAGGGTTGTAGCAAGTATTCAGTGAACCTCGTATGGGTCGTGAATTGAAGTTACTTCGCCCCTACATTTTTCGGAATGAGAAGTGGGGGGGGACAATCCTCGTAATGCCTGCTGTGGCAATCCCATTCCTCGTAATGATAACGGTTTGGATTTAAGGATAGAGCAAGGCAACGACAAAATAGGCCAGGAGGCATACTGGTAGTATGTTGACGAAATCGATGAGTAAGTCAACAACGCTATATCTTTGAAGACAAATTGGTATCAATTTTGGTGATTTGATTTCTACAATCTTACTGATGAGGAGTGCCTGACCTTTAAATAGAAGGCCAGTTAGGCATTTCTTGCGGGATTTGCCATTGTCTTTTAACGCTTCTTGTATTTTGAAAAAGTTTCTTCGCAATCATTGGATTGTGCGATCCTTGATGAATTTTGCCACAATAGTGGAAATGTCCGTAGTCAAACGGATTGATCAAAATTTTCTGGATTGTTGAAAGATGTGGCGGTTTTCCGTCTTTACCAACCAAGCCGAGAGAAAACATTTTGCTTTGAATTGTGGTGAGCGTTTAATTTCCGGTGGCAAAAGTCCCCAAAACTTCTTTTACTTTATTAAATGTCTTTTTGTCCGGCTCAATCTGCGAAGTCGTGGTTCGTTGAAATATCCGAGCGAGGCTTTTGCCGAAAACTCTACTTTCCGTATTCCTTGCAAAATATTGTCCTCATAAATTGTCGGTGTTGTGTTTGCCCCACCCACTTGTGTGCGCACAACAATTTTATTCACTAAAATCTTATTTTGATAATTTCCTTTTTACCTCAAAACAAAATTAAAAAAATAACCAGTAAAAATAATACCGAGGCCGACAATTCCGGCAAAAATTAAAATCAGTCTTGTTTTCATCACTTTTTTCAAAATGATAAATTCGGGAAGTGAAAGTCCGGTAACGGCCATCATAAACGCGAGCGTTGTTCCCATGGAAACCCCTTTTTCAGTCAAAACACTGACAATTGGAATGATACCAGCGGCATTTGAATAAAGTGGAATTCCTATAAGCGTCGCAAGTGGCACGGCATACCACTTGTTGGCACTGGCATAGCGAGCCAAAAAATTAGCAGGAACATAGCTGTGTATCCACGCCCCGATGCCAATGCCGAGCAAAACATAAATCCAAATTCCTTTAATAATGTCCTCTGTATATTTTTTGGCGTAATCAATCCTGTTTTTCCAAGACATTTTTATGCCGTTTCCCGAATTTGTGATTTTGTTATTGAAAACAAAACTTTCAACCAAATCTTCAACTTTCAATTTATCAATGGCGATACCTGACAAAATCGCGATTATCAAGCCGCTGATAATATAAATTAAGGATACTTTCCAACCGAATGTTCCGAGCAGTAGGATAAGCGCAACTTCGTTTATCATCGGGGAAGCGACCAAAAAAGAAAAAGTAATGCCAAGAGGTACACCTGTCTCAACAAATCCTAAAAATAAAGGCACGGCGCTACAAGAACAAAATGGAGTAATAATTCCGAAAGTGGCTGCAAGAAAGTTACCCAAATATTTATTTTTTCTCGATAAAATATTGCGGATTTTTTCCGGCGGTAAAAACGATCTGATAATTGAAATAGCAAAAATAATAACTACCAATAAGATAAGAATTTTTAGCGTGTCGTAAATGAAAAAATTTACCGCTTCGGCAAGCAGTGTTTTTACCGTCAAATGAAAAACATTATAAGTTAACCAATCTGCAAATAATTTAATCGGATAAAAGAGATCCATAAATTTCCTGTTTATTAAATATTATCTCGGATAATTTGTTTAACTTTTTTAATGTCCGGTACAAAACCCGATATTACCGGCTTGTCGTTGATTACCAAAACAGGACTTTGCATAACGCCTATTTCAATTATTTTTTGAATATCGGTGATGTATTCAACCTCTATTCCTAACTCCATTTCTTTGACCGCTTTAGAAGTCAGGTCAAATAATTTTTTACAAGTCGGACATCCTGAACCTAAAACTTGAATTTTCATAGTTTTATCCTCCGGTTTTCGGAATGAGAAGTGGGGGGACAATCCTCTTTCTCCCCTTTCCTGCCAGGCAGACCGTTATATAATTCAAAAATATCTTCCATAAATCCATAATCGGTTTATATGTTTGCATCACTTATAATAAACTCTACAGATATCATACAGGCAGGCAATATAAAAATATTCTTTTCCAATCTTACCCCATCGCTCACGGACTCAACAACAAAGAATTCCGGGATTTTTATTTTACGGGGCATGGCAGAAGGGTTGTCGGTTGACAGAATAAGACGACATTTATCCCCTTTCTGCATGGACGCTTCCAGAGAAACTCGCCCCCGGGCAACATATAGTCCTTTGAGTGCGGTTTTGACGTTATCTTTAAGCCATGCAAAGGGAATGCCTGCCAGAAGCACAACCTCCTCTTTGTGTTCAAAGTAAAAAGATTTGAGCATCATATCAATAAGGCGGCCGCATCCGCTGCCGTTGGGCTGGTAAGGAGTATAAGCAGGATTCCGCTTAGAAAAACGTTCCTGGATAATAAAAGTTTCCTCTGTCATCCCATATTTCATATAAGTTTGAAATGCAAGAAATGCTTTTTTCCACTCGCCAAGTTTTAGATAAATGTCATGCCAATAATACTCACTGTTACCGATATAAACAACCTCCCTATCCATTTTCCCCATAAAAGGGCCGTCGGCTATATTATTTTCCCAGTATTTAACAAAATCAGCCATCCTTTCATAATCGGTATCGAGAACTCCTGTAAAAAAGAGCTGTTGAGAACCGCTTACATAATCAAATTTTGAATGTATCTTTTCTCCTTTAACAGAAATTTTTCGTTCTATAAAGCCATCTGAACGAGTTATATGTTCCACTGCCCTGAGGATATCTTTTGTATAGAGTTCTGTCTCTTTGTTTATTTCTTCAGCCCGTTGATGCCTCAACTCGCAAAGCAGGGCAGAAAATTTTTTCAGCCCCCACAATGTAAAGTTATCTGTCTTAACCACCAGCCGACCCGTATCGCCATCGGTAGCCATACCTGAAGGCATAAGTCCGTAACCAACAGGACGGCTTCCGTCTTTATTGAGTTTGCGGGTGGCTTTTAGTTCTCCTATAATCCAGTCTGCGGCATTAAGCATAGATGGAAGATATTTCTTCAAAAATTCCTCGTCGTGGGAGTATCGGTAATAATCCGCAGCCAAAGCAAGTACAGAGCCCGTTGTGCAAATCCAGGGCGTGCCGATGCACCCAATTGCTCCCTTTGTGGTTGTAAAGTTGCCTTTGGGGGGATATTCAGAATCCTGAAGTTTGAAGATGAAAGAAAGAGAATCCCTGACAAGACTAAAATACCCAAGTTTAAGCATGGGTTGAAGCATAACCATAGCTTCCCACATACATATCTCGTGGCGCGCATCAGCTCCTCCCTGCAAAGGTATCAGATAATCTTTTCCAAGAGGATGCACTAACATCTGTTTAACAGTAGTCTGCATTCTGCTCAATATGTCATTCCATCGGCTGGCTGGAAATTGCATGACAGTTGTATCTTTTTTTTCTTCACTCTTGAAATGAGCAATAGCAGCCTGCCTGCCTTCTTTCGGTGTCGAAGAAGACATTTCTTTAATATGAGAATCTTTGACACTTTCATAATCGGTGAAAAGAACAATCGAAAAACTAAGGGATTTGCCAGCTCCAATCTCTGAACTGCAGCAAATTGTCTGGCGGACCTGCTTGTATCTCATGCAGGGTGTGACAAAATATGGACTTGCTGCATTAAACCGCTTGTTATAATCTTCATCATTGAAATCTTTTGTGTCTTCCCAATTAAAATTAAATTCTCCATTAAGTACGCGCCCCACCTGTTTGCCATCGAGAATAATCTTATCTCCACCTATTCTGGTGCGCTGGCTTGGGTGGTATTTTCCAGCGTCTCTGTAAAAAGGAACGTATAAGAAATCAAAGGCCTCTCCTTCGGGCAAAAAAGAGATTTTTGTCCTAACGCATGCATTACGAGGAGAGTTATCTTCATTCGTAACGGTTACATTTATCCATAGAAGATTCTGACGTTCGTCGATCGGCTGACATAAGTATTCCAGTTGATAATGCATGTCCCAGGCAAAATAACTTGCTTCGGCAACAGGATATCTTCCTTCAGCAAGTTTAATACTTGTGTACCGGCAATCAGGCACAAAAGGAGGGTCGTCAAAGGCAAACTGAACAAGCATTACCTCGTTTTTATATCTATTTTTCCGTTTCTCTGCGTCCTCTTTGGAAAGTTCAGGAAAGACACGCAACCTACCAACATCCAAAGATGAATCTACCATAATCCAGTCTGTTGAATGACACGGATGAACAGGAAGTTCTACGGTTAAAGGGGACTGCCAAATCCTGCAGTTTTCACGAAGTATCCTCTCCCATTTTAAATCATTTATGTTCTTATACTCCAGTTCCATCCTTTCTCCTTATTTTCGTAAATATTCACTGAACACCGTGTTGTCATTGCGAGGACCGGAGGGATTGCCACGCATAATACGCTCGCAATGACCACCGAGGGGCAGGCTTTGCAATCCGACGCTTTTTGTCGTTGCGAGGAATGCTTTTTATGACGTGGCAATCTCATGGGATTGCTTCAGTCGTCATCAACGCTCCCTCGCAATAACGTGGTTGAGTGAATATTTACAATTCGGCGTGATAGTTTATCGTGCATCTCTACAAATTGTCAAATTTAATTCTTACCCTAATTATCCCCTCCCATTTTTACCAAGTGCTGTGCTCTTTTCTACGATTGAGTTTGGCTCATTAAAAATAAATTTGACTTTTTGAATCTAATACATTATAATAAATGTGATAATTAAATGTGACAATTTGTAGAGGTGTGTAGTACAAATAAAAGCAAGTTACTTCGTCGAAAACTGAACCTCAGTTTGCCTTCAGTATTGTGCAAAGGTAGACAAGAAGCCGAATTATCGGCACGGGGTTTACTGAATACTTACCATAGGCAGAAATTAGTAGTCAGTCCACGGTGTTGTCCAAAGAGATCCAGAACATTTAACAAGGAGGGAAATATGAGAAAGGATAGAGGTAGAAGTCTGGTAATAGCGTTAGTAGGTACAGTAGTTATGTTTTTTGTAGTTAATGCTTTTGCACAGGTAGGTAATAGAGGCTATCTTGTTGGAGGGCCAAAGGAAGATGGAGAAGAAAAAGTCATAAAGACTTCACCTACAGTGGCAATATTTAACTGTCCCTGTAAAAAGGTTGCAAAACCTGCTGTAAAAAAAGTAGTAGAACAGAAAGCTCCAGAACCAAAAGTGATAGAAGTAGAAAAAGTTGTAGAAAAGCCTGTAGAAAAGATAGTTTACAGAGATCGTATTGTAGAAAAGCCCGTAGAAAAGATAGTTTATAGAGACCGTATTGTAGAAAAGCCCGTAGAAAAGATAGTCTACAGAGACAAAGAGGTTGAAAAAATAACAAAGGAATCTCTCAACCTGAAAGACGTATATTTTCCTTGGGACAGTGCTGATTTTACACCATTAGCTCTTCAGACATTAAAAAGCAATGCAAAGATTCTTAAAGCAAATCCTTCTGTGAAGGTTGTTCTTGTAGGTTCTGCGTCTCCTGAAGGAGATACCGCATATAACAAGAAACTTTCTGAACGCAGGGTTAATGCTGTAAAAGATTATCTTGTGACGAAGGAAAATATTGCTACAGATAGGGTTGAAACTCAGGTAGTAGGGGAACTACAGGTTTCGACGAAAAAAGAATGGCCTTTTGCCAGAAAAGTAGAATTTCTTATAAAAGAATAAACGAGCATATTTGTTTGTAATACGAATTCGCAAAAGTCTGTGGTATCAGACATACAAAAAAGGGCAGCTGAATAAGAGATCAGCTGCTTTTTTTTTACCTCAATAAACTTGATTTTATTCTGCCGAGATTGTACAATAGTATTGTAGCGGTTACATTTATACAAGGGGATCCAGATTGCATATTACTACATTAGGTTTTTGTAATAAGAAGGAGTTAGATGACAGTACTTGACTTGAAAGAAGGCAATATCTTTGAGTATGAAGGCAAGATTTACATGGTTATATATGCAGTACATACGCATCAACAACAAAGACGTGGGTTGGTCCGGCTTAAGGCGAAAGATATGAAAACAGGCAAAATATTGGAGGATTCATTCAGGTCGGATGTCAGGGTAGAGCCTGTATATGTAGATGAGGTTATTCTTACCTACCTTTATAATGACAGTGAAGGATATCATTTTATGGATAATAATACCTATGAACAGGTTGTTATTCCTTCGGAAGTTGTGGGACAAGCAAAAAATTACCTGAAAGAAAATCTTGAGGTAACAGGTATCTTTCACAATGGTGAAGTCCTTGACATAAAGCTGCCGATTAACGTGGAACTCAAGGTTATTGAAGCAGAACCGGGACATAAAGGAGATACTGTCCAAGGAGGAAAGAAGAAGGTTAAACTTGAAACGGGTTTTATGATACAGACACCTCTTTTTGTTGAGCCAGGAGATATAGTGAAGGTGGATACCCGGACAGGTGAATATGTTACCCGCGTGTAACCCTGGAGAGAAAGTAATGAAGCCTGAAGAACTCAAAATATATGCAGATTTTATGAAGCAGTATGGACTTGAATATTTAGAGGTTAAAAAGGGTGATTTTTATTTAATTCTGGGTAAAAAAGGAGCCGTTCAACAGACTGCTAATGGCAAGAGAGTTGAACAGAGTATTTCGGATATAAAGCAAGAAGAAATTATTGAACAGTATCAACAGCCTTTACAACAGTTAGAAAATGTTGTTTATGTGAAATCTCCTCTTGTGGGAACATTTTACAGGGCACCCTCCCCTGAAAGCCCTCCCTTTATAGAATTAGGATCTACTGTTAAACAGGGCACAACACTTTGTATTATCGAAGCAATGAAGGTTATGAACGAGATAAAGTCTGAACACAATGGTGTAGTTAAAGAAATACTGGTGGAAAACGGCAAGCCTGTTGAATACGGACAGGTTCTTTTTATTATTCAACTCTGAGAATTTAAAAAACACTATAAAAATGTTTAAAAAAGTGTTTATAGCCAATAGGGGGGAAATTGCATTAAGAGTCTTAAGGAGCTGTCGTGAATTGGGTTTAAAAACTGTTATAGGTTTTTCTCAAGCAGATAGAGACTCAATTCCTGTAACACTTGCTGACGAAAAAATCTGCATAGGACCTCCTTCTCCCAAAGATAGTTATCTTAACATTCCTGCTGTCGTCAGTGCCATAGAAATTACAAAGGCTGATGCTGTCCATCCGGGTTACGGATTTCTTGCAGAAAATATTCCTTTTGTTGAGATATGTAATGCTTCGGGGATAGTTTTTATAGGTCCTTCTGTCAAAAACATAAAACTTATGGGGGATAAATCTTTTGCGCGAAAAACAGCAAAGTCTTTTCGGATACCTGTTATCCCGGGTTATGAAGAGAGCAATTCTAAAGGTGCTTTATATCATGCAAAAAAACTGGGGTTCCCTGTTATCATAAAAGCCAGTGCAGGTGGTGGTGGCCGTGGTATGAGACGTGTTAATACAGCAGAGGAATTTCAACAGTTATGGTATACCTGTCAGGAAGAAGCAAAGTCTGCTTTCGGGGAAGGGGCTCTTTACCTTGAAAAGTTTCTTGAAAGGCCCCGTCATATAGAGATACAGCTTGTAGGTGATAAAAAAGGTAACATTATTGTTTTTCCTGAAAGAGACTGTTCTATTCAACGTAGACACCAGAAACTTATAGAAGAGAGCCCTTCTCCCTTTGTTGATGAAAAACTGCGCAGGAAACTATATAAATTTGCATACAGGCTTGCTAAAAAGATAGGTTATATAAGCACAGGGACAATAGAATTCCTTGTAGATTCGTACGGTAACCCCTACTTTATGGAGATGAATACAAGAATACAGGTTGAACATCCTATCACTGAACTTATATCAGGATACGACCTGGTGAAGAGCCAAATACTTGTAGCACAAGGAAATAAACTTGCAATAAACCAGAAATCTGTCAGGTTAAACGGACATGCGATTGAGTGTCGGATTAATGCGGAGGATCCTTCTAAAAACTTCATACCTTCTCCTGGCCGGATAGAAAAACTGGTGTTACCGGGAGGTCCTGGCATACGTGTGGACACACATATTTATCAGGGATACTTCATACCTCCTTATTATGACAGTCTTGTGATGAAGATTATATCCTATGGGAGAAATCGTCAGGAAGCCATAGCACGCATGACAAGGGCTTTTGACGAAACAGTTATAGAGGGGATAAAGACTACAATTCCCCTTTATAAAAAAATCTTTGCTCATCCGATATTTCTTAGTGGAAGATATAGCGCCAAGTGGCTTGAAAACTTCCTTGAGGTGGATGGGGATAAAGAGTCTTCAAAGCACTCTGGTATAGAATAAAGGGGGACAAAATGGAAGAAGGAACATACGGAAACGTAAAAATAGATAACGATGTTCTTGCTTCAATAGCAGGAATAGTTGCAAAAAAAGTACCGGGGGTGCATAAGATTGCAACAAGCCTTGTTGGTGGGCTTGCTCAATGGATACGGAAAAAACCTGATGTGGGAATCAAGGTGATTGTGGGAGAAGACGAGGTTGAGTTTGAACTACGTATTATTGTGGAATATGGAGTTAATATTCCGGAGGTCACATACATGGTCCAGAAATCCATAAAGGAAGAAGTAGAAAAAATGTCAGGTCTGCGGGTTTCCAAAGTAGATGTTATTATCCACGGGGTCCAGATGCTCAAAAAAAGTGGTGAGGAAGTAGAAGGTAATGAAAAGAAAGTTGAACCGAAACAGAGTAATCAGTGAAAAATATAGTTATAGTGAATAATGATGCCCTCTGCTGGTTATAAATAGTATGAAATTTAACTTTGGGGCAAAGGAGATGTGTAAAGTGATAGACCTGCATACCCATACGATTTTTAGCGATGGTGAACTTCTTCCTTCGGAACTTGCAAGGAGGGCAGAACAAAAAGGCTACAAGGTTATAGGTATTACTGACCATGTAGATTTTTCCAATGTGGAATCCGTGATATTTTCCATAACAAGGGTATGTGAACATATAAATAGTAGTATGAAAATCAGGGCAGTTGCAGGGGTGGAGATTACCCATGTCAGTCCTGTAGAGATTGTTCCTCTTGTCGCAAAAGCAAGGCAATTGGGTGCAAAAATTGTTCTGGTGCACGGAGAAACCATAGTGGAACCTGTTGCCGAAGGTACTAATAGGGAAGCTATTGAAGCAGGTGTAGATATACTTGCCCATCCAGGTATAATACAAGAGGCTGACGCACAACTAGCTGCTGAGAGAAAAATATACATAGAGATATCCGGTAGAAAAGGTCATTCTTTCTCCAATGGACATTTAACGAAGATGTGGTATAAATATGGATTTCCTCTCATCCTGAATAGTGATACACATTCCCCAGATGACCTTATTGACGATGATTTTGCTAAACGGCTTATTATCTCTGCGGGCGTTTGTGAAAATGATGTAAAGAAAGTTCTTGATAATAGTTTTCGTCTCTTTGAAAAACTTTAAATATTCATTGAACACCGTATTGTCATTGCGAGGAATACTTCAAATGACGAAGCAATCTCGCCGTTTTACTCTTCACAATAAGTACAGGGTAAAAGAAATACTATGAAAAATCTGTCAGGTTGTGGGTCAATAAAGAAGCTGACAAAGAATAATCTTGCGCTGGTACTTTCAGGTGGTGAAAACGAGAAGGCTGTTAGGCAGGCAGTTAAAAGCGTTGGTTGGGTTGAGATGAGAATAGACCAGTGTTTGGAAAGACGAATGCCTCTTATTCAAACACAAAGGCCGGTTGTCCATATGATAGGGACGGTAAGATGGAAGAAGGAAAGTCAAAATGAAAGGCTGGATATCACAGAACAACAGCGGTTAGATATATATAAAGAGATATTAGGATATGTGGATTATGTGGATGTGGAGATAAAAAGTCCTATTGCCGCAGAAGTGACAAAAGAGGCAAAAAACAGACATAAAAGGGTTATACTGTCTTACCATAATTTTACCAAAACTCCATCCCTGAAAGCCCTTACAAAGATATTTAAAGAAGCAAGGAAACTCCAACCTGATATTATAAAGATATCTACAATAGTGTGTTCAAAAAATGAACTGTTTACACTTCTTGATTTTACCTGTAAATATTCTGAAAAGTTTCCTCTTGTGGTAACTCCTATGGGGGTCTCTGCAATAGAACGGATTATGCCGGTCTATCTCGGTTCTCTTTTTACCTATGTTTGTTTGGGCAGACCAACTGCTCCGGGTCAGCCTTCACTTGATTTTATTAAAAAACTTCTGTAAAGGCAAACCTTATAGAAGACTGTTTTTTAAGGGAGGTTTTTTCTCATGAATAGTCTTAACAAAACCGTATTTTTTGATAGACATGTAAGTCTTAAAGCGACAATGATTGATTTTGGAGGCTGGAGTATGCCTCTTCAATATCCCACAGGTATTATAAAAGAACACCTGGCAGTAAGGAGATATGTAGGCCTCTTTGATGTCTCACATATGGGTAGGTTTGTTTTCAGTGGAAAAGGCACACTGAATTTTCTCCAGCATGTACTTACCAACAATGCATCGGCTCTTAATCCTGGTATGGCGCAATATACTATAATACAGAATTCTACTGGTGGTGCTATTGATGATGCATATTTGTACAGATTTATTGAAGATGAGTATATATTAGTTGTTAATGCGAGCAATAGGGTAAAAGACTGGGAATATTTTCAGACAATGGCCAGCCAATTTCAACAGGTGCATATAGTTGACCGATCAGAAGAAATGGCAATGGTTTCTTTACAAGGACCTATGTCGGAAATGATACTTAAAGGTGTTATAAGTTCAGGTTTTTTACCCGAACCAGTGAAAAACCGATTGAGTATTGCAGAGATAAATGGAACAGATGTCCTTATCAGCAGAACAGGCTATACGGGTGAACCCCTTGGTTTCGAACTTTTCCTGCCGAGAGATAAAGCAGTGGACATCTGGGATATGCTGATTGACAAAGAAGTATTTCCTATCGGATTGGGTGCCAGAGATACCCTCAGACTGGAAGCTGCATTACCTTTATACGGACATGAACTTGGTTATGACCCTGAAGGAAAAGAAATCCCTATATTTTCATGTCCGATATCAAGGTTTGCAGTAAGTTTCCATGAATCTAAAAAGAATTTCATTGGCAGAGATGCCTTGTTGAGACAATATGAAGCGTTTAAAAGAATCAGGGAGAAGGACTATTCAAAAATAACAGATTTGCCAAGAATAATAATGCCTCTGACAATTGTTGAAAAGGGTGTTGCCCGGTCTGGATTCAAGGTTTTTTCGGGAGCAAAACATGTGGGATATATAACCAGCGGGACTACGGTGCCGTATTATATTTTTGAGGGCGAAGGTATTTTAAGCAGGCCTACGGAGGCAACAGGAATGAGGTCTATAGGTTTAGGGTTTGTGGATAGCAACCTTCGTGTAAGTGATACAGTAGATGTTGATATACGGGGAAAGAAGGTAAAGGCGCTTATTGTTCCGTTCCACCTGAGGTCTGAGGCATCTCCTTATGCCAGGCCAATTTTGAGAGAGCGTCTTGCAAAGAAAAAAGCAAAAACCGTCTCACAAGTAGCCATAGATAAAGCCGAATATATTATTAAGGCATCGGAACTTTTAAACAAGGCTATTGCAAATACTGTCTGGAGACAAAAAGAATGTATAAACCTGATACCTTCTGAACAAACTCAGTCGTCAGCAACCCGCATGCTTTCTATTATGGACCCTGCATTCCGATATGCAGAACATAAGGAGATGAAAGCCTTTTACAACACGGATGTCTTTTACTATCAGGGCGTTGATTTTATTAAAGAAGTAGAAGGCCTTCTTGAAAAAGAACTTTCTCTCTTTTTAGGATGCAGGCAGGTTGAGTGTCGTTTAATAAGTGGACAGTTAGCAAATATGACTGTTTTCAGCTCAGTGATGGACTACCTGAACCGCGAAGATAGAACTAAGGAACCCAGGAGAATCCGATGTGTTATGAACAACCTTGTTGCCAAGGGGGGACATATCAGTGCTCAATATATGGGAGGCTTACATGATTTTGTAGCATACGACCCTACAACAGACAGACCTAACGTTATAGGTTTTCCTGTTAGTTCTGAGAACCTGTATAAAATAGATGTTGATGCTACTAAAAAACTTATTGCAGAATATAAACCCGAATTAATTATCTTCGGTAAAAGCATGGTGCTTCACCCTGAGCCTGTGAAGGAAATAAAAATATTTGTGAACGAAATGTCTCTTGACTGTATTATTATGTATGATATGGCGCATGTGTTGGGTCTTGTAGGTTCTCTTTTTCAAGAACCTTTTAAAGAAGGTGTTGATATAGTTACAGGTTCAACCCATAAAACCTTCTTTGGTACTCAGAGAGGGATTGCAGCGGCAGACTACCATGAGAAAGACACGAGATATAAGTTGTGGAAGACAGTTAAGCGCAGAACTTTTCCAGGTTATTTGAGTAACCACCATCTTGGAACAATGGTAGGATTGTTGATGGCGGCATATGAGATGAATTATTTCAAAAATGAATACCAGAGTAAGGTTTTAGATAATGCGAAAACATTTGCTAATGCCCTGAAAAACGTAGGTATGGATGTAGCAGGCGACCCGACTGTTTCTTACACCCAAACGCACCAGGTTATTCTTAACGTGGGTTATGGCAAAGGACCTGAAATAGCCCGGAGGCTTGAAGAAAATAATATCATAGTCAATTATCAGGCAACTCCTGCTGGTGAAGGATTTACAGCAGCAGGTTCTTTGAGATTAGGAGTTGCTGAAATGACAAGATTTGGAATGGGGAAAAAGGAGTTTGAAACTATTGCCCAGTTTATTGCAGATGTGGTAATAGATAAAAAATCAGTAAAAGACCAGGTGAAATCTTTCAGGAAAAATTTTGTTGACCTGCACTTCTGTTTTTCTGGCCGAGAGATTGATGCAGCTATGGAAAAACTGCACAGGCTTATTTTATAAAAAAATAAGTGTTCAGCCAACATTGTATTTGTCATTGCCACCAACGTAACGGCGAAGCAATCAAGGAGAGATTGCCACGTCATAAAAAACATTCCTCGCAACGACACCCGGGGGCAGGC
>CAZYYF010000015.1:0-14297 GCA_964650875.1 uncultured bacterium | reverse complement strand
TTGCTGTGAAATGAGTTTGTTTTAAATTGGAGAATTTTTATTGGACACTACTGATACAGGAGATTCAATTTTGTGTATTCCAAAAGAGATGAGTTAAAGGGTTTATAAAAATCTTTTTCAAACGCGGAGGACTAAAGTGAAAAAACCATATAAAATTGATATAGCAGTGCTGCTAATTTTTTGGGCAAGACCGGAGCCCTTTCGTAAAGTTTTTGAGCAGATAAAAAAAGCCAGGCCGAGCAAATTATTTTTGTATCAAGATGGGCCCAGAGAGAACAGACCAGATGATATTGTTAAAATTAAAAAATGCAGGGAAATCGCAGAAGATATAGATTGGGAATGCGAGGTGCATAGATTCTATCAGCGGGAAAACCTGGGTTGTGTTCCTTCGGGATTCATTGCTGAGAAATGGATATTTGAAACCGAAGAAATGGGTATAGTTTTAGAGGATGATGATGTACCCTCGCAAAGTTTTTTCCCTTTCTGCAAAGAATTGTTAGAAAAATACAAGGATGATGAACGTATTGACAGAATTTGTGGAATGAATAATACAGGTATATCTGAACATATTCCCTATAGTTATTTTTTCTCAACTACGAGCTCGACATGTGGTTGGGCCTCATGGAAACGGGTTGTTGATACGTGGGATGAAACATATGGCTTTTTAGATGACGCCGTCGCTTTAAAACAAATTGCGGAAATCTTCAGAGAAAAAGGGCGCAACTTTGATTCATTTATAAAAGCCTGCATCAAACGCAGACAATCCGGTAGGGGTGATCCTGAATGTATTCCAGGGGCCAGTACTATTTTGAATTCAAGATTAAATATTGTTGCAACTCAAAATATGATCTGCAATATTGGTGTCACTGAAAATGCCACTCATTCTCCGGAAGATATAAGAATGATGCCGAGGGGTATAAGACGAATATTTAACATGAAGACTTATGAAGTTGAGTTCCCTTTAAAGCATCCTAAATACGTTGTTGAAGATGTCGAATTCAGGAAAAGACTATATAGAATAATGGGTTGGGGGCATCCATTTGTTAGTTCATACAGGAAGTGTGAGTCCGTACTATTAAGAATAAGATATGGTGATTTTAAGGGGCTGTGGCAGGGTCTGTTAAAAAAATTAGATTGGTGAAGTATTGAAGAGAATAAAAAATTTGAATAATATCAATGGAGTTTCATTGCAAGAACCTGATAATACAGAATCCAATTATGCCTATTTTCCTATTTTTGTGGATGAGAAAAAATATGGGATGACAAGAGACCAACTTTATGAAAAACTGAAACAAAATAACATCTACGGAAGAAGGTATTTTTATCCCCTTATAAGTCAGTTTCCCACTTACAGGGGGTTCGACTCGGCAAAACCAGAAAATCTCTCTGTAGCAGAGGAAATGGCTAAAAAAGTTATTTGCCTACCTATTTACGCCGGGTTACATATTGAATATCAGAATAAAATAATCAGGCTTTTAAGGGGTGATATATAAATGAAAAGGTTGATTAAAAAAATAGTTCCTGAAAAAATTCGTTGGGTAATTTTGAAATATGTAAAATATTATTATAAGAAGTCTTATTCTCAATCAGGCGAAGATATGATTCTTAATATCATCTTATGTAATGTCAAAAAAGGTTTTTATGTAGATGTTGGAGCAAACAACCCACTAATAGCATCTAATACCCAATTTTTTTATGAAAATGGATGGGGGGGAATTAACATAGACGCAAAGCCTGGCAGTATGCGCCTTTTTAATTGGCTACGTCCACGAGATATCAATTTAGAAATTCCAATTTCTGACCAGGAAGAGATATTGAAGTACTTTATGTTTTCTTCTTCTTCCTTTAATACTTTCGTGGAAGAATTGGCCAATAGGGTGATAAAGAATAACGGTAAAAAGTCTCTGGTTGGCATAAAGGAACTTCAAACAAAAAAATTATCGCAGATATTAGATGAATATTTAAAAAATAGAGAGATTGATTTTTTGTCAGTGGATGTTGAAGGGATGGATTTACAAGTGCTTAAATCAAATAATTGGAATAAATACAGACCTAAAGTGGTTGTCTTGGAATTTGAAGCCAGTCAAATTCGATCTTTTAAAGAAAACGAGATATACCATTTTTTAAGTAATCAAGGCTATATCTTTTACTGTTGTTCGCCTGTTAATGTGTTTTTTGTTGAAAACGGGTTTTACAATATAAGGTTTAAGAATAAAAGGTAATTTTTTGTAATAGGTACAGGATAAATTTGGATAATATCAATAGAATTTCAATAGAGGCGAACAGTTCCCGGCAGATAAAGAGTGGCGCGGTAATATCATACCTTGCCATTGCTTTTAAGATCATTGCGGGGCTTATATATACTCCGTGGATGGTTCGCCAGATAGGCCAGGCGGACTATGGATTATTTACCCTTGCGGTATCGGTTATTAGTTTTTTTGCACTGGATTTTGGGCTCGGGTTGGCTGTATCAAGATTTTTGTCTTACTACAGAGCAAAGAATGATAAGGAAGGCGCAAAAAGATTTTTAGGGATAGCATATAAACTATTTATAACCATATCAGTCATTATCTTTATAGTGCTTGCTGTCGTCTATCTTTTGATTGAAAACATATATGTGAAACTTACTCCGGATGAAATCTCAAAACTGAAGGTGTTGTTTGTCATTGCAGGGCTTTTTACCGTAGTCTCGTTCTCGTTTAGGCCTCTGGACGGAATACTAATTGCCAATGAAAGATTTGTCTTTTGCAAACTGGTTGGACTTTTGCATAAGGTTTTTGTAGTTGTATTGATGGTTGGGGCTCTCTTACTCGGTTATGGCCTTTATGCTTTGGTTATTGTCAATGCATTTGTAGGGTTGGCTATCATTGCGGGGAAATTTATCTATGTAAAAAGAGCAACGGATACAGAGATTGACTTTACAGGTCACGATAGAACTCTTTTGAAAGATATATTCGGGTTTTCAGTCTGGATTACAGTTATTGTAGTTGCCCAGAGGTTTATCCTAAATATCACCCCTACCATTTTGGGCGCCTTTGCCGGTAGTGTCCAGATAGCATTATTCTCTGTTGGAATGACTATAGAAGGATACACATGGACTATTTCAAACGCAATAGGAGGACTATTTCTGCCAAAAGTTGCAAGGATGACGGTTAAAAATAGTGATATGAGAGAGATTGAAAACCTGATGATAAAGGTAGGAAGGCTGCAATTATTGATTGTTGGTTTGGTTATCATCGGATTTGCGGCGATGGGTAAGGAATTTATGGTTCTCTGGATGGGAAAGAACTTTTTACCTTCCTATTATGTGGCTGTCTTGTTGATTGCCCCAGGGATTATTTCCTGGACACAAGAAATAGGAAACACCACCCTTGTTGCCCTGAACAAGATTAAATATAGCGCAATTGCAAGTATAACAACTGCTTTTGTTAGTATTATATTGTCTATTATTCTTTCACGGACATACGGGGCTATTGGCGCAGCAACCGGTATTTTCTTCGGTTATATAGTCGGGTTTATAGTGGCAATGAATATGGTATATTATAAGGTTTTAAAGGTAGATGTTTTTCGGTTTTTCAGGGAGTGCCATCTGAAGATGCTTATTCCTTTATTGATGGCTTTTGCTATTGGGTTGTTTATGCAGCGTTTTTTCCCTGTTGAAAATATGTGTTTATTCATGGTCAAAGCTGGGATATTCTGTGTCATTTATTTTTTACTTATGTGGACATTAGCTCTAAATACATTTGAAAAGGGTTTATTTGCAGATTTGTTCAGGAAAATGTATCATATATTGGGGAGGAAACATTGATGTTTAAGGGAAAAACGCTGTTGATTACAGGTGGGACAGGTTCATTCGGGAATGCGGTGCTTAACCGGTTTCTGGATACTGATGTTGCTGAAATAAGGATATTTTCAAGAGATGAAAAAAAGCAGAATGATATGAGAATGCTGTATAAAAACAATAAGATTAAGTTTTATATTGGAGACGTGCGTAATATTGACAGCGTGAGAAATGCTATGTACGGGGTGGATTATCTTTTCAACGCGGCGGCGTTAAAGCAGGTGCCTTCCTGTGAGTTTTTTCCTCTGGAAGCGGTAAGAACTAATGTGTTAGGAACGGATAACGTACTGTCTGCCGCCATTGAGTATGGCGTGAAGAAGTGTATCTGCCTTTCAACTGATAAAGCGGTATATCCTATTAATGCGATGGGTATATCAAAAGCTATGATGGAAAAGGTTTTTATTGCTAAATCACGGACAGTTGACCCACAAAAAACCTTGATATGCGGCACAAGATATGGAAATGTTATGGCCTCCAGGGGTTCTGTTATACCTTTGTTTGTGGAACAGATAAAAAACAGACAGCCGATGACTGTGACAGAACCGAATATGACACGGTTTTTGATGAGTCTTGAAGAGGCTGTGGAACTTGTAGTCTTTGCCTATGAGCATGCGCAGGCAGGGGATATTATGGTGCAGAAGGCACCTGCTTGTACGATAGGAGACCTGGCGCAGGCGTTAAAGGAGATATTTGATGCGGATAATGAGATAAAGATAATCGGGGCCAGGCATGGAGAAAAGATGTATGAGACCCTTCTTACGCGAGAAGAATATATACGGGCACAGGATATGGGGAATTTTTTCAGGGTGCCTGCGGATACGAGAGATTTGAATTACGATAAGTATTTCGTAGATGGGGATAGGAGAGTCGCTACTGAACAGGAATATAATTCAAATAACACCGAGAGGCTGGATGTGGAAGGGATAAAGGAGAGATTGTGGGAGTTGGATTATATAAAGGAGCAGTTGAAGGGACGGCTGAAATAATGAAGATACTGGTTACCGGAAGCAAGGGATTTGTAGGCAGGAACCTGGTGGTAGAACTCAGAAATAGGGGGTATCAAGAGATATATGAGTTTGATGTTGATACTGATAGGTGTCTTCTGGATGTGTATACAAAAGAGTGTGGTTTTGTATTTCATCTGGCAGGTGTTAATAGACCAGAGGATGAGAAAGACTTTATAACTGGCAATGTGGGGTTCACCTCTAAATTGCTGAATTCTCTCCAGAAAAACAATAATATCTCTCCTGTTCTGGTAACTTCATCCACGCAGGCAGTTCTGGATAATCCTTATGGCAAGAGCAAAAAGGCAGTAGAAGACCTGTTGTTTGAATATAATAAAACTACAGGTGCCAATGTGTATGTCTACAGACTAACTAATTTGTTTGGTAAATGGAGTAAGCCAAACTATAATACTGTTGTGGCAACATACTGCTATAATATCGCAAGAAACTTAGAGATACAGGTTAACAATTCTGATGCTGATTTGCATTTGTGCTACATAGGCGATGTCATAAATGAATTTTTTAATGCATTGGCAGGCAGTCCGACAAGGGATGGAAACTACTGTATAGTGCCTGTGACTTATCATATAAAACTTGGAGAGATTGCCCGTCGCATAAAAAGTTTTGCTGAAAGCCGGCAAAATTTATGTATCCCTGATATGTCTGATGAACTTACCAGAAAGCTTTATAGTACGTATGTAAGTTTTCTGCCGAAAGAGAGTTTTGCATATTCTTTGAGGGTAAATACTGACAGCAGAGGTTTTTTTGCAGAGTTTATAAGGACACCTGACCGAGGCCAACTTTCTATAAATGTGTCAAAGGTGGGTATGACAAAGGGTAACCACTGGCACCATACAAAGAATGAGAAATTTCTTGTGGTAAGTGGTCAGGCTGTTATAAGATTTAGAAAAATAGATGAACAGGAGATAGTAGAATATAGAGTAAGTGGAGAGCAATTACAGGTGGTTGATATACCTCCGGGATATGTACATTGTTTAACCAATATCGGAGATACTGATCTTGTAACAATGATGTGGGCAAGCGAATCATTTAATCCTGAAAGACCGGATACCTATTTTATGGAGGTGTAAGGTTTTATGGACAAACTTAAACTGATGACTATCATAGGAACCAGACCGGAGATTATACGGTTGTCCGAGGTCATCAAAGCCTGTGACAGATATTTTCATCATATACTGGTGCATACCGGACAGAACTGGGACTATACTCTTAACGAGGTGTTTTTTAAGGATTTACAACTGCGGGCGCCTGACTATTATCTGGATGCTGCGGGGAAAGACCTGGGTGAAACGATGGGTAATATTATTGCCCGCTCGTATAAAATACTCTTGCAAGAGAAACCTGATGCTCTGTTGATTCTTGGGGATACCAACTCATCATTGTGCGCGATATCTGCCAAAAGGCTTAAGATACCCATCTTTCATATGGAGGCGGGCAACAGGTGTTTTGACCAGAACGTGCCGGAAGAGACCAATAGAACACTCGTTGACCATATCTCTGATATACACCTTCCGTATACCGAGCATAGCAGAAGGTATCTGTTGTCTGAGGGAATAACAAAACAACACATATTTGTGACAGGTTCTCCTATGACAGAGGTATTGAAGAAACATATAGACAGGATAAAGAAAAGTAAGGTGCTTGAAACACTAAAATTGGAGCAAGGAAGGTATATATTGGTGTCTGCCCACAGAGAGGAAAACATTGACAACGAAAAGAATTTCTCCTCTCTAATGAATGCCCTTAATGCCATTGCTGAGAGGTATAAACTGCCTGTTGTCTATTCTACGCATCCACGGTCGTGGAAGAAGATAGAAGAGAGGGGATTCAAATTCCATCCGCTTATCAGGAAGCTGAAACCATTCGGGTTTCTTGATTATAACAAACTGCAGTTAAATTCTTTTTGCGTGCTTTCAGATAGTGGTACCTTATCTGAAGAGTCAACCTTACTTAGATTTCCAGCAGTGCTTATAAGAACTGCTACTGAAAGACCTGAAGTTTTGGATAAAGGCACTATTGTTATAGGTGGTATTAGTGAAAAGGATATCTTCCAGGCTGTGGACCTGTGCAGGGCTATGTGGGCAAATAAAGAAAAGACGGTTGTTTCACAGGATTACATAGATGATAATGTGTCAGTTAAGGTTGTGAAGATTATACAGAGTTATGTTAAAATAATAAATAGGTATGTGTGGTACAAGGAATAAAAAATGGATAAAGAGGACTTTATTAGTAATAACAGAAGCAATCGGATAATGAAGTTTCTGTGTTTCTTTCTTGCAGATACAGGTATCATTATTCTTTCGCTTTACCTCTCTTTTTTACTCCGGTTTGAGTTTTCTCTGCAACCAAAACACCTTGAATTTTTTGTAAAAGCCCTACCGTTTTTTATTGTTATCAAACTGGTAACCTTTGTATGTTTCAAACTCTATAAGTTTGTATGGCGTTATGTAAGTATTTCTGACCTGGTGAACATAGGAACAGCAGTTGTTGTTTCAGAGGCAGTTTTAATGGTGGTTATTCTGCTGTTTCCTGCTTGGTTTTCTTTATTGCCTTTACAGTCTTTAATAGGATTCCCGAGAAGCATATTTATTGTTGATGGGCTTCTGTCGTTTTTTATGCTTGAAGGATTGAGGTCATCTAAGAGAATATACATGGAGTTGTTTGGTAAGAGCCCGAAGAAAAAGGTAAGAACCATCATTATCGGCGCAGGGAATATCGGAGAAACAGTTTTGAGAGATATTATAAGACAGCAATGTAGAGAGTATTACCCCGTATCTTTCCTTGATGATGATGCGGATAAGATAGGTTCTTATATCAATGGTGTAAGGGTATCTGGCACGATTGATTCACTAGTGGAAGCAGTAAAAAGGTTTAAGGCTGAGGCAGTTATTATTGCAATCCCTTCACTGAATTATAGAAAGCTCAGAAAAATTTATGAGATGGCTCAAAAAAGTCGGGTTAAAACAATCAAGATTGTTCCGAGTATGTACCTGCAACATCAACCTGTGATAAATATAAAAAGTTTGCAGGATATCCAAATTGAGGACCTTATTGGAAGACAAAATGTCACCATAGACTATGCACAGGTTAAGATGTTTTTGAAAGACAAGGTGGTGTTGATTACTGGTGCAGGGGGCTCCATCGGTAGTGAGATAGCAATGCAGGTCTGTTCTTTTAATCCGAAAGAGGTTGTTTTGCTTGATATAGATGAAACCGAACTGCATAATCTTGGGATTGCGCTTAAGAAAAAAACAGAGATGTTCCTTAATAATGGAGGCGAACAATCCCTTGATAGAACTGGATATCCATATTACCTGGATTTTGTGGTTGCTGATATAAGGGATAACGACAGGATAGATGCTATCTTCAAAAAGTTCAGGCCCGCGGTGGTCTTTCATGCAGCTGCATATAAACATGTTCCTATGATGGAGTGGAACCCTGAAGAAGCCGTAAAAGTAAATATTTTTGGGACATACAATCTTGCAAAGGCAGCGGTTGCTTATGGGGTTGAAAGGTTTATTATGATTTCTACGGATAAAGCGGTCAATCCTACAAGTGTAATGGGTGCGAGTAAAAAGTTTGCCGAGGAGATATGTAAGGCTTTTAATGGAAGTAACAACGGGATATCAGAAGAATGTGGGCTATCACAGACTGCTATATTTAGATCGGTACGTTTTGGCAATGTATTGGGGAGCAGAGGCAGTGTACTTCCTTTATTTCTCAAACAGTTGAAAGATGGAGGACCTCTAACGGTAACAGATAGGAATATGAAGAGATATTTTATGACAGTCTCTGAAGCGGTTGCTCTTGTGCTACAAGCTTCTGCTATTGAGAAAGGTGGAGAGGTAGTGGTGCTTGATATGGGTGAGCCGGTTAATATTACCAGTTTCGCTGAGGATCTGATAAGAATACATAACTTAATACCTTATGAGGATATTAAGATAGAGTTTACAGGTATAAGAGATGGAGAAAATCTTTTTGAAGAAATTATTACAAAGGATGAGATTCCTACCAAGTATGAAAAAATATTCATTGTGAATAGTAAATGTAGATATTCTGTGGATAAGATTGAGAAAGTTCTGGAAGGGTTACGAAAGAGTTTGAAATCCGGTGTTTTTGATATTACCCAGATAAAAGCATTTCTATCGGATGTAAATTCTACGTGTAGTAGTAATTAGTTGTGATTTTTTCATAACCAACGTCTTAACCGTTGCAGGGTTTTTTCTCTTCCGAGGTGCTCAATCATTTCAAACAGACCAGGTCCTGTGGTCTTACCGCTTAAAGCGACCCTGATAGGATGGAAAACCTCTCCTGGTTTATATCTTTTTGTCTCGCAGAATTCTCGTACGTTATTTTCCAGATTCTCCACTGTCCACTCTATAACCCCTTGTAAAGAAAGCAGGATTTCTTTGAGTATCTGTCTACCTTTTTCCGTAAGATATTTACTGACTGCCTGTTGTTCATATTCAGGTTCTTTTACAAAAAACCCTATGTGGTAGGGAACATCTGTCAGAAGTTTTATCTTTTCCTGTTCCAGAGCGATGGCTTTTTCCAGATATTTCATTTGTTCTTCTGTATCACTGTCCTGAATAATACCTGCCTGTTTCAGATACGGAAGGGATAGTCTTAAAATTCTTTCTGGAGGGCTTTTACGGATGTATAAACCGTTCATCCACAGTAGTTTCTCAGGGTCAAAGACCGCGTTGGATTTATTGCACCTTTCTAAGGAAAACTGGCTTATAAGCTCTTGCTTTGAAAAAATATCCTGGCTTTCAGTTGTTCCCCAACCCAACAGTGATATGTAGTTAAAAAAGGCTTCTGGCAGGTATCCCGCTTGTCTGTATGCCCTTACTGATGTTGCCCCGTGTCTCTTGCTTAACCTTGTCTTGTCCCGGCCGAGCGTCATAGACATATGTGCAAACTGGGGAACTTCAAACCCCAGTGCCTCAAAAAGTATGATATGCTTTGGGGTATTGGAAAGATGGTCTTCTCCTCTAATGACATGGGTAATTTTCATAAGGCAGTCATCAATTACCACAGCAAAGTGGAAGGTCGGCAGTCCGTCTGATTTCATAATGACAAAATCCGGTATATGCTCGGCTTCAAAAACAACTTCGCCCCTTATGAGGTCATTGACCTGCACTCGTTTTGCAGGCACCTTTAGCCTCAAAACGGGTTTTCTTCCTTCAGTTTCATATCTTTTTATCTCTTGCTGAGAAAGTTCCCGACAGTGGTTGTCATATCCCGCAGATTCGTTTTTCCCGCATTCCTTGTTTCTTCTGTCAATTTCTTCTTTTGTACAGTAACACCTGTAGGCTTTTTCTTCTGCTAACAGTTGTTCAGCAGCCTGTTGGTAAAAAGACAGCCTTTCAGTTTGTCTATAAGGACCATAAGGCCCGCCTTTATCAGGACCTTCATCCCATTCAACACCAAACCACCTAAGGTCCTCCATAATGGCTGTCTCATACTCTTTTTTTGAGCGTTCAGCATCAGTATCTTCTATTCTCAAAACAAAAGTGCCGTTCTTGTTTTTTGCAAAAAGATAATTAAACAAAGCCGTACGGGCATTTCCCACGTGTAGATATCCTGTGGGACTGGGCGCAAATCTTACTCTTACCATTTTATTTCTTCCTTTCTGTGGTTTATAATATAATAATTCTACATTTTTCAGTCTAAATAATCAAATTAGGAGTAAGATATGCATAGTATTAAAGGGATTATTTTTGATATGGACGGCTTGCTTGTTGATACAGAAGGGTTTCATGTTATAGCATGGAAGAATCTTTTTAAGGAAAAAGGCATAAAAGTGGATGACCACATTTATCTTGATTATGCAGGAGTTGCAGACAATCTTTTTCTGGATGACTTGCGAAACAAAGGCTATATACTTTCTTGCTGGGATAGCCGGGCGCTTATAGCCGAAAAGACGCAGAAACTTATCAGGCTTGCGGAAACACAAAAGGTTCTCCTTTTTCCTGGAGCTAAAGAGACACTGGAATCGGCATCCAGAAGATTTAAGGTTGCAGTGGCTTCCAACTCCGAAAGAGATTTTGTTGTAAAAGTACTGGAAAATGCAGGTATCGCGGGTTTTTTCAGGTTTGTAACCTCAAGAAATGATGTGAGTAGACCTAAACCAGAACCTGATGTCTACCTTAAAACTGCAAAGAAAATGGGTTTAGCACCCTGCGAATGTGTTGTTTTTGAAGACTCTGAAGTTGGTGTGGAATCTGCCAGGAGGGCCGGGATGATATGTATAGCAATAACAACAACATCCGGGCCAGAGAAGCTAAAAAAGGCAGACTACATCTATGAAAATCTTTCCCCTTGCCTTATAGAGAAATTTTAGAAACAGAAAGTCAGATTATCTCCCAGCGTTATTGGAGGATGTCATAAATGTTAATTATTTATTTGTTTTTCTATAATATAGTTCTTTTTACATTCATACTTCTGACGTTCCCTTTTATATGGAAGAGGATAAGACCTGATAAAGACTTCCCTGGAGACTGGAAAGAACGTTTTGCCATATATACCAGAGAGATTTCTACTCGTATGAAAAAACAAAAGAATGTCTGGATACATACAGTTTCCATAGGAGAGTTTCTTTCAGTCAATCCGCTTATAGAACAACTGAAAAAGAAAGAAAACATCGTGGTAACCCTTGCTACAAAAACAGGCAGGCGGGTGGCAGAAGAAAAGTTACCTGATGTTACCCACCTGTTTTTCCCGACAGACCTTTATCCTGTAATGCTCGCGGCTGTGAACAAGATAAATCCCAAGCTCATCATCATAGTTGAAACTGAGATATGGCCTGGTCTTTTGAAGATATCAGCAGACAAAAAGATTCCCGTTGTGCTGATAAACGGCCGTATTTCCCCATCGTCTTATCCTAAATACAGGAGACTGCGATTTTTTGTCAGAAGATTTTTGGCTCTTTTTTCTGCAATTACTATGAGAAACCAGTTCGAAGCCCAGAGAATCATCTCAATGGGGGCATCAAAGCAAAAGGTAACAGTAGTCGGCAGTATGAAGTTTGACCTCGCTTATACTATGAGTAAAAGCATAAACCCAACTGAGATAAAAAATAAATACCATATCCCGGAAAATAAGCAGGTAATAGTTTTTGGCTCAATTCATCCAGGGGAAGAAGCGCCCATTGCCGAGATAGCAGAGAAAATACTTCAACAATTCAAAAACACACTTATTATTATTGTGCCACGATACCTGGATAAAACAGAAATTTATACAATTCTTGCAGCAAAAAATATGGCATACAGCAGAAAAAGCCGTCTTGTAAGCAATGAAAGTTTTTCTGTTCTTGTGGTAGATACTTATGGTGAGTTAAACAATTTTTACAGTATATGTGATATATCTTTTGTTGGCGCAAGTCTTGTTCCCTGGGGCGGGCAAAATCCCATAGAACCTACAGCGTTTAAAAAACCTGTTCTTTTCGGAAAATACAACTGGCACTTTCTTGAAGAATGGAGGTTAATAAAAGAAGCAGGAGGAGGTATTGAGGTGGACTCTTTTGAAGACCTTTACCGAGAAATAGTAAGGTTGCTTGAGGACCCTTGTCTTGCACAAGCAATCGGACAAAAGGGATATAAAACTCTTGTTGAAAACACCGGTGCGACAGGACGTAACCTGCAGGTTATATCAGAGTTTCTCTAACGACCGCGGCTGTTTTCCTGGTTATACCCATTCGTCTGCGTGTTGTCATTGCGAGGACCAGAGGGATTGCCACGTCGAAAGACGGCTCGCAATGACAAAAGGCATGGGATTGCTACGGCAGAAAACGCCTCGCAATGACAACCCCCGGGGACACCCTCGCAACAACGTAGTTGAGTGAATACTTACTATTCAAATACAACCATCTGGTAACCTATTACTTCTGGGATGTCCACCCAAACATACATACCATCGTCTCTGAACTCTATCTCTCTGCCACAAGGAGCAAGATATACTTTTGTTATTTTCTTTCTGTCTTTCCGCAATCCGATTGTTATATCTTTTATGCAGATAGGAGCTTCTATAATTTCCATACGTTCTCCACGTTTCTCAGGAAGATAAGAAAGGATGTGGACCGACTGTTTTTTGTCTTTCGTTGTCAGGGTAACCTGGACATACGAAGGTGCATTTTTTGTTGTTATAAGGGGATCAGGAAGGGCCATCTTCAAACAGTTGCTCAACAGTTGCCTGTAAGCAACAACTGCATGGTTGTAGTATCCCCGAAAAAGCGAAAAACTGAAATGGAAGATGTTACCGCTTTTTGTAAGGGCAGGCCTGCCTGTATCCTTTTCAGGCGGAGCGTATCTGTGCCAGTGACGCATATCCCAGTGTCCTACATTAAAATACGGCTGGTAAAGATTGCAGAGAACTTCTGCTCCCTTTTTGGCTTGTACTGCTACTCCTTTCTCGTAAATAGTGGTTAGCATATCAGGAAGTCCCTCACAAACCTTTCGCCCTGCCTTGAAAAATGAAGGATTATGCTCTTCTGGGCCAAGATATAAAAGGTTGTATTCTTCAAGGGCAAATTTTTCTTGCTTCTCATCCAATCCGCCAGTACCTGCGCTTATAATAAAACCTCCTTTTTCTAAATGTTGTTTGAGCTTCTTTTTTAACTTCTCTCCTATAAAAACTTCCTCAGGAATAATAATTACCCGATACTTTGAAAGACTGCTTTCTCCGTCAATAACATCAAACAGGTATTTTAGCTCCATAAGCATTCTCGTGGCTGCTGGCAGTGTTCTCCTTGCATCTGGAGGAAAAAACGCGGGAAAAAGTGCAGTGGCAGGATGAAGTATTGCTATTTCAGCCACAGGTTGGCTACCATAGGTCCACGGTTCCAGTTTTTCTATTTTTGAATAAACCCTGCCGATTAACTTATATACCTCTTCATCTAGTTTGCCACGGGGATGCATGTGGTCGCCTATAGAACAGGTAGCACCGTTGGCTACCGCATTGTAACAATCAAATAGAAGTGATTCTTCTGTCCTTAAACCGCCAAAATCTCCCCAGGATTTATGGAATCTTCCTGTCATTTTGAAAAACGGTTTATTTAATGTACGGACATACCTTCCTGTCCAGGGGAAATATTCATATCCCCAGTCAGGAGGTAAAACCTCTATCTCCACATGGTCAGGGTGACTGGTATAAGGCAACCCATTGAAGCACATATATGCTTCAGGATTCTTTTTCCTGACTCTGGATATCACTTCCTCTCTAAATTCCTCAGTTTTCATAAAGTTAAATTTTATTGCCTGTTGTTCATCAGAAGCATCCATCCCGAGTTTTTTCATCCCATCAAGACATTCTATCCCGTAACAGGGGCTTTTGCTGAAACAGTCAAGAAAAAGCCCGTCTATGGGATACATCTCAAGCACTTCGTCAATCATATCAAGAAGGTGCTGTCTGTATCCTGTGTTAAGACACAT
>CAZYYF010000014.1:0-14360 GCA_964650875.1 uncultured bacterium | reverse complement strand
TAGGGGATTATCTCTTACAGACCCCTGACGAAAAACTACAGGGGTTGATAGAATACTTGAGTGAAGAAGGAGGATATCCTGAAATCAGAAAGGCAGCAGCTGGGGTTCTGGCAAAGATTACCCAGAGGTCAAAATAAAAAATATTCTTTGAGAACCATTATTGCAGAAGCAGCCTTTTTTCTTAAGCAATCCGGTATAGAACAACCGTATAAAACTGCTGAGTTGATCCTGGCATATGTGCTGAATGAACCGGTGGTAAACCTTTATCTATATGACAACAGGATTATTTCAGCAAAAGACTTAAGATTATTCTACAGGTTTGTTAGAGAAAGAGCAGCATTTATTCCTCTCCAATATCTTACAAAAAGGGTTTGTTTTTATGGCTATGATTTTTTTATCAAGAAGGGAGTTTTTATTCCCAGACCTGAAACTGAAATTCTTGTTGAAGAAGTTATTACTTTATACAAAGATTATTTTAGCCCTCGTGTGGTGAAAATCCTTGATATAGGTACCGGGATAGGAAATATAAGTGTAACACTTGGAAAAGAAATAGAAAACAGTAGGCTTACATCTACTGATGTATCTCAAAAAGCCCTGGATGTCGCTGTTTTAAACGCAAGATTACATAAGGTAGATGGCAAGATAATGTTTAAAAGGTGCAGATGTTTTCCTAAAGATGGAGAAAAGTTCCATATGATAGTGAGTAATCCTCCCTATATTCCCACAGATGATATGCCTTTTCTACCCGAAGAGGTAAAACAAGAACCTGTGAAAGCTCTTTACGGTGGTAGATATGGACTGGATGTTATTAGAAATATTATGGCTAACAGCGATAGGTTTTTGGTAAAAGGCGGGTATCTCTTACTTGAAATTGGCCAGGGTCAGGCAAGGTTGTTAAAGACATTGGTGTGCAATCTGAAACTTATTGCCATTAAAAAAGACCTGGCTGGTATTGAAAGATACCCTATTTTTAAGAGGGATGATTATGGATAAATTTATCATAGAAGGTGGGAGACCATTAGAAGGGGAGGTGGTTATTTCAGGTTCTAAAAATGCTGCCTTGCCTGCGATAGCCGCAAGTTTGTTGGCAGAAGGCACAACAGTGATTCATAATATACCTGATGTAAAAGATGTCAGGACTATGATAAAGATATTAAATTCCATGGGGGTGCATACTTCTTTTAGCAATAGCACAATAACAATAGACCCTTCTGGAATTAATAAATTCACGGCCCCTTATGAGTTTGTAAGTACTATGAGAGGTTCAGTATGTCTTTTAGGCCCTCTTATTGGCAAGTATGGCCAGGCTGTATTTTCTATGCCTGGCGGTTGTGTGATAGGTTCCAGACCCATAGATTTACACCTCAAGGGACTGAAAAAACTCGGTGCAAACATCTTTCAGCAGGACGGAAATATCGTAAGTAGTTCCACTAAACTTACAGGTAGTACGGTATTTCTTGGAGGTTCTTTTGGTTCAAGCGTTCTTGCTACTGCTAATATTATGATGGCAGCAACTCTTGCTGATGGGGAAACCCTTATAGAATGTGCTGCCTGCGAACCTGAAATTGTAGATTTGGCAAATTTATTAAAAAAAATGGGAGCAAAAATTTCTGGAGAAGGCTCGCATTTTGTAAGGATAGAAGGGGTTAAAGAACTTGCAGGTTGCGAGTATACAATAATCCCGGACAGAATAGAAGCCTGTACGTATATATTAGCAGGTTATATGACAAAAGGTAATATCAATGTTAAAGGGGTAATTAGCGAGCATATCCTATCTTTCCTTGACATTCTTGAAGAGATAGGGATAAATGTGCAAGTAGAAAAAAATACCGTCAGTGTAGAATCTAATGGCAGGTGGAAATCGGTTGATATCACTACCTTACCTTATCCTGGATTTCCTACTGACCTCCAGGCACAGATGATGGCATTTCTAACACTAGCCGAGGGTGTAAGTATCATCACTGAAAAGGTTTTTCCAGAAAGATTTATACATGTTGGAGAACTTAACAGACTTGGTGCTAATATAAGTCTTGACGGTGCCAGAGCAATAATTAAAGGGGTGGAAAAACTTAACGGTGCCAGAGTTATGGCTTCTGATTTGAGGGCAAGTGCGGCTTTGGTTCTTGCAGGGCTTGTAGCAGAAGGTAAAACTGAAGTGGCAAGAATTTATCATCTTGACAGAGGATATGAAAGGTTTGAGGAAAAACTTAAAGGTCTTGGAGCCATGATTGAAAGAAGCAATGAGAAATAAAGAAGTAAGGTAAAGCGCAAATATATGGAGGTTTTTAATGGGAAAAACAAGTATAGTTGTCTGTGGTGCTGGTGGCAAGATGGGTAGTCTCATTATAAATCTGGCCCAAAACAGTACTGATTTCGAGATAAAAGCAGGTATAGAAGCAAATCTCGAATTGACACAGAAGATTTCTTTATCAGGAATAAAGATAGGTTCTGACCTATCATGTGTTCTTTCTCCAGGTGATATTGTAATAGATTTTACCCAGCCTGAGGCAACTGAGAAGTTTCTGGATATATGTAAGGGTAAAAAAAATCCTATTGTTGTAGGAACTACTGGTTTGAATAAAACTTTTCATAAAAAAATGGTAGATATATCCAATAGCATACCTATTTTTTTTGCACCTAATATGAGTTTTGGAGTAAACCTTTTTTTTGAAATAATAAGGTTTGCATCCTCTTTGCTTGAGGATTATGAGGTAGAGGTTTCAGAAATTCATCATCATTTTAAGAAAGATGCACCGAGCGGTACGGCAAAAAAAATATCCGAAATTATATGCGAGACTTCAGGCAGAAGATTTGATAAGGTTGTTAAATACGGCAGACAAGGCATAGACAACATAAGGTCGAAGGAAGAAATAGGTGTACATTCGTTGAGGCTGGGGGATATAGTGGGAGAACATTATGTTTATTTTGGAGGGAAAGGTGAGATTATGGAGTTTGTCCACAGGTGTTATAACAGAGAATCGTTTGCTTGGGGGGCATTGCAAGCGGCACAGTTTATAAAGGATAAAAAACCGGCTTTATACAATATGCAGGATTTAATAAAAGAGCAGCTAAAAAAGCCTCTCGAAGTGGGCAAATAACATATACGAATAATTAGAAGGAGGGAAAACATTATGTTTGAGGTTAGCGAAAGGATTAAAAATCTTCCTCCATACCTGTTTGCTGAGATTGACAGGAAGAAAAAAAGGTTGATAGCCCAGGGACACGATATCATAGATTTTGGTATAGGCGATCCGGATATGCCTACTCCTTCTAATATTATAGAAGCTATGAAGGAAGGTATTTCCATTCCTTCTTACCACAGATATCCTCTTGGCAAGGGTATGCCTGAATTCAGAAAGGCGATATCGGATTATTATGGTAAACACTATGATGTTAAGATAGAGCCTGCCAGTGAAATATGTGTTCTTATAGGTTCTAAAGAAGGCATCGCTCATTTTCCGTGGGCTTTTTTGAATGCAGGAGATGTTTCTCTTGTACCCGAACCCTGTTATCCTGTTTACCATATAGGGACCAGATTAGCGGAAGGTATACCTTTTTTTCTACCGCTAAAAAAAGAAAACGGTTTTATGCCACAGCTGGGCAGTATTCCTCATAAGATTCTTCAAAAAGCTAAAATCTTTTTCTTGAACTATCCCAATAATCCCACAGCGGCTTTTGTTGAAAGAGATTTTCTTGTTGATGTTATAAAATTTTGCAAAAAATATGGTATTATACTTGTTTATGACGCCGCGTACAGTGAGATATATTTTGAAGAAAAACCTGTGAGTTTTCTTTCTCTTCCCGGAGCGAAAGATGTAGGTATAGAATTCAATTCTCTGTCTAAACCATTTAATATGACAGGCTGGAGAATTGGTTGGGCATGTGGAAACCAGCAACTTATTGCCGTGCTTGCAAAAATAAAGGAAAATATAGATTCAGGAACATTTGAAGCCATCCAGTTTGCTGGTATAGAAGCACTGTGTCATAGCTATCATAGTGTAGAAGCAATGAGGCAAACTTACAGGTTAAGACGTGATATGCTTGTGGCAGGTTTGCAAAAAGCCGGTTTTGTCGTAGAGGTTCCCAGGGGAACTTTTTATCTATGGCTTAAAGTTGGAGGTAGTTCAATTAAATTTGCAGATGAACTTCTTGAGTATGGTAAAATAGTTGTTACACCGGGTATTGGTTTTGGTCCTTCAGGAGAAGGTTTTGTAAGATTCTCTCTTACAATCAAAGAGGATAGGATAAAACAGGCTATAGACAGGATAAGTAAGATGGGAGGACGAGATAGCAATGGAGAAAAAGATAGCCATAGTTGTGGGTAGTAAAAGTGATATTCCTTATATAGACGGGGCAAAAGAGATACTGGATAGTTTTGGGGTTTCTTATGAAGTTATGGTAATGTCTGCCCATAGAACCCTTGATAAAACTATGAGATTTGCTCAGGAGGCAGAAGCAAAAGGATTTGCCGTAATAATTGCATGTGCCGGAATGGCTGCACATCTTCCGGGCGTCATTGCAGCTAAAACATTGCTTCCTGTAATAGGAGTACCTCTACCGACCAGTGAAATAAAAGGTATAGATGCATTGCTGGCGATAGTCCAGATGCCGGCAGGTGTCCCTGTGGCAACCATGGCCATAGGGAAAGCAGGAGTGAAAAATGCCGCCATACTTGCAGTACAGATATTGGCAGATAGTAATGAAGTTTTAAAGGAGCAACTGAGAAAATACAAATTATCTCTTGGATAATAAGGGGGAAACCAATGTTTATAGATATACATGTACATATGAGACGACACCAGACATGCCTTAGAAATGGAAAAGCAACATATGCAACGCCAGAGCAGATTATCAACAGATATGATGAACTGGGGATAGAGAAAGGAGTTATTTTGAGAGGAGGAGTTTCTCCTGAATGCGAATTACAGGGGCAGTCTATGGAAGAAGTTCTGGAGGTATGTGGTAGATATCCTGACAGGTTTATTCCTTTCTGTAACATAGACCCCCGTTTTATGACCAATTCACCTGATGCCCCTTTAGATGAGATGATTTCTTATTATAAAGAACAGGGGTCTAAAGGCATAGGAGAATTTTGTCCTAATATGCCTTTTTTGCATCCCATGGTTCAGAATTTTTTTAAGAAGGCTGAAAAGGTAGGTGGTATGCCTATTACATTTCATATAGCACCTTTTATAGGTGGAGCCTATGGCCTGTATGATGAACCGGGTTTACCCCAACTTCAATGGACCCTTTCTAAATTCCCAAATCTTTATTCTCCTGGACATTCTACGGTGTTCTGGGCAGAGATAGCACAACTTGAAACGCCAGGTGATAGGTTTTTATATCCTTCTACACCTGTTAAAAATGAAGGAGTTATACCTAGACTTTTCCGGAGATACAAAAATCTTCTGGGCGACCTATCTGCGGGAAGCGGGTTTTATGCCCTATCCAGGGATACTGATTACGCCGTGAGATTTCTTACTGAGTTTCAGGACAGGCTTTTATTCGGCACTGATATATGTGAACCTGATACTGAAGTTCCCCTTGTTGATTTTCTGATAAATCTAAGAGATGAAGGAAAAATAACGGAAGAGGTCTTCAGAAAAGTCGCCAGGGAGAATGCTGTAAGGTTGCTTGGTTTGGAAGAGTGAAAGAGAAATATTTCTGACGGAAAACGGAAAGCCATATAGAATAATGATAAAAAAATTAGGTAACTTGGTACAAAAAAGTTAACGCAAAGGAGGAAACTTATGACAGTGAGTTTTAAGGAATTGGGTCTGGTGAATACAAAAGAGATGTTTGCAAAAGCTATGAGAGGTGGATATGCGGTGCCTGCTTATAATTTCAATAATATGGAACAGTTGCAGGCAATTATAACGGCATGTGTGGAATGTAGTTCTCCGGTTATCCTGCAGATTTCAAAAGGTGCAAGGCAGTATGCGAATCAAACACTGTTAAGGTATATGGTTCCAGGGGCTGTAGCTATGGCGAGAGAAATGGGGAGTAATATTCCCATAGCATTGAATCTTGATCATGGAGATTCTTTTGAGCTGACAAAAAGTTGTGTGGATTATGGTTTTTCTAATGTGATGATAGACGGGTCTCATCTTCCGTTTAATGATAATGTTGAGTTAACCAAAAAAGTTGTGGCTTATGCCCATGAAAAAGATGTTACAGTGGAAGGAGAGCTTGGAGTTTTAGCTGGGATAGAAGAGCATGTTTCTTCTGAAAAAACCCATTACACGCGACCAGAAGAGGTAGAAGATTTTGTGACCAAGACAGGAGTTGATAGTCTTGCTATTTCAATAGGTACTTCCCATGGTGCCTATAAATTCAAGGTAAAACCAGGAGAGCCTATTCCACCACTCAGGTTTGATATCTTAGAAGAATGCCAGAGACGTCTACCTGATTTTCCCATCGTGCTTCACGGTGCATCTTCTGTTCTTGTGGAATATATAGAGATAATAAACAAGTACGGAGGAAGGTTAGAAAATACCGCAGGGGTTCCCGAAGATCAGATTAGGAGAGCGGTTAAGACAAATGTATGTAAAGTCAACATAGATTCTGATGGGAGACTTGTAATGACAGCCATGATACGTAAGTTTCTAGCTGAACATCCTGAGGAATTTGACCCGAGGAAATATCTGGGCCCTGCCCGTGAAGAATTAAGGAAAATGTATATAAATAAATGTAAACTTTTAGGAAGTGATGGTAAGGCTTTGTCATGAAAAAAATAGGGGTTTTAACGACGGGAGGCGATGCTCCCGGTATGAATGTTGCTATCCGGGCAGTGGTTAGAACAGCCCTTGGAATGGGAGTTGAAGTTACAGGAATAGAAAAAGGCTTTCTGGGTTTATATGACAGACTATTTTTAGAACTTAATTCTAGAAGTGTAAGCGGTATTATCAATAAAGGTGGAACTTTTTTAAAAACTGCAAGGTTTCCCGAATTCCGAGATAAAAAGGTTAGAACACAGGCATATGAGAATCTCAAGCATGCGGGTATTGAAGGACTTGTTGTTATAGGAGGGGACGGTTCTGCAAGAGGATCCTACAGTTTTTCTGTGGATTTTGACTTTCCTGTTGTTTTACTTCCGGCTTCAATAGACAATGACCTTTATGGAACTGATTTTACTATAGGATTTGATACAGCAGTAAATACTGCTGTAAATGCCGTGGATAAAATCAGAGATACGGCTACAAGTCATGAAAGGACTTTTATTATTGAAGTAATGGGTAGAGAAAAAGGTAATTTTGCTATAGAAGTGGCAGTTGCCTGTGGAGCCGAAATAGCTGTAATACCAGAAGTGCCTATGGATTGGAGCAAGATAGCAGAGATACTCAAACAGCAGTCTGCTCTGGGGAAAACCAGTTCAATCATTATTCTTGCTGAAGGCGCAGGAAGGGCTGATGATCTGGCCTCTTTTTTGCAGGAGAAATTGCCTGACCGACAGATAAGATATTCTGTTTTGGGATATATCCAGAGAGGAGGGAACCCTACATATTATACCAGAGTGCTGGCAACAAGGTTTGGTTCTGCTGCTGTCCATTTGCTTATTTCCAATCAATATCCTTTTATGGTAGGGGTAACCGGTAATAATCTTACATATACCCATCTGCAAAAAGTAGTTTCCACTTCTAAACTGCCAGATCTTGAACACATAGATTTGATAAAAAAAATGGCTATCTAGCGAAAAATTGTAATACAAAACCAATCATAGGAGATAACAAAATGAGAAGCGATAATATAAAAAAAGGGTTGGATAGGGCCCCGCACAGAGCATTGCTAAAGGCTCTCGGGTTGACGGACGAAGAAATTAAACGGCCCCTTATTGCTGTGGCAAATTCTGCTAATGAGATAGTTCCAGGACATATACATCTTACCCGTATAACAGAAGCTGTAAAGGCAGGCATAAGACTTGCAGGAGGGACACCACTTGAGTTTGGCACCATAGGTGTTTGTGATGGCATATCTATGGGCCATAGAGGTATGAAATATAGTCTTGTTTCAAGAGATGTTATAGCAGATTCTGTTGAAATAATGCTTCAGGCACACCAGTTTGACGGTGTTGTGATGGTAGCAAATTGTGACAAGGTTGTCCCAGGGATGTTAATGGCTCTTTTAAGGGTCAATATTCCAGGTCTGCTCGTAAGCGGAGGCCCTATGATGTGCGGGTATCTTCCAGGTGGAGAAAGTATTGACTTCATATCTCTATCTGAAGCTGTAGGAAGGGTTAATGAGGGAGAACTTAGTGAGGAAGAACTAAAGGTTTTTGAGGAAGAAGGATGTCCCGGAGCCGGTAGTTGTGCCGGAATGTTTACAGCCAATTCAATGAACTGTCTCAGTGAGGCAATAGGACTTGCTTTGCCTGGCAACGGAACAGTTCCTGCTGTTACGGCCAAGAGGATTAGAATAGCCAAAACTACAGGTATGAGAGTAGTTGAACTGGTGAAAAAGGATATAAAACCAAGAGATATAGCCACAATGGCTGCTTTTGAAAACGCTATAACGGTTGACATGGCAATAGGTGCTTCAACAAATACGGTTTTACACCTTCCTGCTATTGCAAGGGAAGTTGGTATACAATTAGACCTGGAGATTTTTGACCGACTGAGCAAAAAAACGCCGAATATAACAAAAATATCACCTGCATCAAAACAACATATGCAGGACCTGAATGCTGCTGGGGGTATTCCGGGAGTAATGAAAGAACTTGCACGAAAAAAGATGTTAAATCTTAATGTTGATACTGTAAGTGGCAAAAAACTTCAAGAGATAGTTGACAATGCATGTATATTGAATAGAGATGTCATAAAAAAGGTAGAAGAGCCTTATTCCTATGAAGGCGGGATAGCAGTGCTTAGAGGCACTCTTGCTCCTGATGGTGCTGTCGTAAAGCAGTCTGCTGTTTCACCGAAAATGATGAGGTTTAAAGGGGTAGCCCGGGTGTTTGATGGAGAAGAAGATGCGATGAAAGCAGTAATGGATAATAAGATAAGAGAAGGCTTTGTTGTTATTAGATATGAGGGGCCCAGAGGAGGTCCTGGTATGCGGGAGATGCTTTCTATCACATCTGTAATAACTGGGAAAGGACTTGGAGAAAAGGTTGCTCTTCTGACTGATGGTAGATTTTCTGGGGGCACTCGGGGTCCTTGTATTGGGCATATAAGTCCCGAAGCAGCGGAAGGAGGTCCTATATCTTTAATAAAAGACGGAGATATTATTGAGATGGACATTCCGGCAAGAAGATTAGATGTTATAATAGATGCTTCCGAGATGGAAAAGAGGAGAAAAGAATTTAAGAGTAAAGATAAAACAACAGAAGGTATTCTTGCAAGATATTCAAGAATGGTTAAATCAGCAAATACTGGAGCCATTCTGGAATAGGTGACACAATGAGAAAAAAGGCAATTACAGATAAGGCTATCAGTTACATTGCTGATAAGGAAGGAATAACAAAAAATACCCTTGTAGATACTATCTCAAAAGGAAGAGCCGTTGTTTTGAAACATAGGGATAGGTATCTTGGTATAGGTGAGGGATTAAGAACCAAAATTAATGCCAATATAGGCACATCTCCTGATATTGTAGATGTTAAACTTGAAATGCAGAAGCTTAAAGTAGTTTGTGATTACGGAGCAGATACTGTTATGGATTTGAGTACAGGCGGAGATATAAAGAAAATCCTTACCAAGATGATAAACAACAGTCCTGTACCTGTGGGAACAGTGCCCATATATCAAGCCGCTGTGGAGTCCATAGAACAAAAGGGCTCTCTTCAAAATATGGCGTCTGACAAAATTTTTGAGGTGATTGAAAATCATGCCAGAGCCGGAGTTTCTTTTGTTACTGTCCACTGTGGGATTACTCTGGAGCTTCTTGAGCGGTTGCGTCGTAATCCACGGAAGTCCATGGTTGTCAGCAGAGGCGGTGCTTTTCTTATAAGTTGGATGATTGCTAATGGAAAAGAAAATCCTCTTTATGAATCTTTTGACAGGCTTTTGGAAATATCCAGAAAATACGGACTTGTACTCAGTCTTGGAGATGGCATGAGACCGGGGGGTTTAATAGATGCGACTGACAGTGCCCAGATAGATGAGCTGCTTATCCTTGGAGAACTTACTAAAAAAGCATGGGAAGCAGATATTCAGGTAATAATAGAAGGTCCCGGACATATCCCTATCAATGAAATTGCTGCCAATGTTATGTTGCAAAAAAAGATTTGTTATGGTGCACCTTTTTATGTTCTCGGACCTCTTGTTACAGATATAGCTCCAGGGTATGACCATATTGTTTCTGCTATAGGAGGTGCTGTTGCAGGCTTAAACGGAGCTGATTTTATCTGTTATGTAACCCCCAGTGAACATCTTGGTTTGCCCGGTGTAGATGAAGTGATTGAAGGTACTATAGCAGCTAAAATTGCTGCTCACGCTGCGGATATAGGTAAAGGTATTAAAGGAGCAGTAGACTGGGATTACAAAATGGATATCGCAAGAACCGAGAGAAATTGGCTCATGCAAAAAAAGCTTTCTATAAATCCTGGAAAATTTGATAGCCTGCATTCAAAGACACCTTTGAAAAAAAAGGATGTGTGTAGTATGTGTGGAAAATACTGTGCTATCAAAACTGTCGAACGATATCTGAAAACAAAAGTAAAGTGCTGAAGATGGATAAAATAAAAAAATATGGTGAAGATGTCCTAAGAAAGAGGGCAAAGGAAGTTGAAACAATAGATATGGCTACACGGAAGATTGTGAAAAAGATGAAGGCAATTCTTAATGAAGCAGAAGGTTTGGGACTTGCAGCACCCCAGATAGGTGTCTTACAGAGAATTTTTATTGCTTTTGATAAAGAGCAAAAAAGAATAATTACGGCAATCAATCCTGAACTAACCGTTCAAAAAGGTAAGGAGATAGATCTTGAAGGTTGCCTCAGTTTCCCAGAAATATTTTTTTCTATTGAAAGGGCTTATAAGGTTGTCTTAAAAGCAAACAATGAAAAGGGAGAAAGGTTTATTATGGAAGCTGAAGGTCTGTTAGCAAGGTGTTTTCAGCATGAAATTGACCACCTTGATGGTAAGCTCATTATTGATTATGCCACCGAACAAGAGAAATCTGTCTGTAAAGAAAAAATACAAAGGCTTCTTAACAAATGATACCGGAATTTCTTATCTCATTCAATACTACAAATTTACCCTGTGAAGAGGTTGACTTTCTTATTGTAGGAGGAGGTATTGCAGGTTTAAGTGCTGCATTAGAACTTAAGTCTTTTAATACCCTGCTTGTTTATAAGGATGGGTTTGCTGATAGCTGTACTTATAACGCACAGGGTGGTATTGCATCAGCTATTGCAGAAGGTGATAGTCCACTTAAACACAAAGAAGATACACTGCTTACTGGTTGTGGAATATCTAATCCTGAGGCAGTGGAGGTTCTAGTTAAGGAAGGAATAGATAGGATAAAAGACCTTATAGATATGGGGCTTGTTTTTGATAAGGAGAAAGGCAGATATAACTTTACAAGGGAAGGCGGTCATTCCTGCAGCAGAATTTTGCATATAGAAGGTGATTTTATAGGGAAGAACATAATAACTTTTTTATATAACAAAGTAAGGGCTGAAAAAAAAATCAAAATATTACATTCTCACTTTATTATTGATCTTATTTCTGCTGAAAATAAAATAACTGGCGCGTTGATATATGACAGAAACAAAAAGCGTATTTTCATCGTTAAATCTAAGGCGTTTATTCTTGCGACAGGGGGGGCAGGCAATATCTTCCAGGAAACTACAAATCCTCCTGGAATAACAGGAGATGGTCTATCTATTGCTTACCGTAGAGGTGTTGAACTTGTTGATCTCGAATTTTACCAGTTTCATCCTACAACTTTCTATCTTGCAGGAGCTCCAAGATTTCTTATTTCTGAAAGCGCTAGAGGGGAAGGGGCAATTTTGAAAAATAGCAAGGGTGAAAGATTTATGTCTGATTATCATCCGTCAGGAGAACTTGCTCCGCGGGATGTGGTTACGAGGGCTATTATAGACCAGATGAAAAAAACTGGTACAAACTGTGTTTATCTTGATTTATCAGGCATAAAATATAACCTTAAAAAAAGATTTCCTCAGATATATTCTTTCTGCAAGAGTTATGGTGTTGACATAGAAAAAACATTGGTTCCTGTAAGACCTGCTGCCCATTATTTTATGGGTGGAATTAAGACAGATATATGGGGCAAAACCAATCTTGAAAATCTTTATGCTTGCGGGGAAACAGCCTGTACGGGTGTGCATGGAGCCAACAGACTTGCCAGTAATTCTCTTCTTGAAGGGCTTGTATATGGCGTACGTGCGGCTAGAAAAGCAGCAGAAAAGGCAACGCAAAAGATAGAAAAAAATGAAGTGAAATATAGTTTTCCTCAAAAAGCAGATATCCTTATTGATAAAGAAGACCTTAAAAGGTCAATCAAAAGTTTAATGTGGAGAAATGTAGGTATTGAGAGAGAAAATAGTTCTCTTAATATTGCAACAAAAAAATTTGATGAATGGAAAAAATATGCCTTTTTGAAAGAGTTTTCGGACATAACAGGTTTTGAAGTTCTTAATATGCTTATCATATCTTCATTAATTGCTGTGTCTGCTCTTATGAGGAAAGAAAGCAGAGGAACACATTATAGAAAAGATTATCCTACACAAAACGATAAAACTTGGAAAAAGCACATTGTTGTTAGTAAAAAAGGTTTCAAGATACAAGAATAAACATTCAGAGATTATGGATAGGGTAAAAGACAGTAAACAGGATGCCAAAGAGAGAATAAGAAATTTTGAGGAAGTGTCGTTTGGATATACAGAAGAAGAAGCCATAGCAGAGGCTTCAAGATGTCTGCAATGTAAAAAACCTCTTTGTATAAAAGGGTGTCCTGTAGAGGTTGATATACCGGGTTTTATAAAGAAAATAAAAGCACACGATATCAAAGGAGCAATAGATATAATATATGAAAAAAACATGTTGCCTTCAATATGCGGGAGAGTATGTCCCCAGGAAAACCAGTGTGAAAAATTCTGCGTTTTAGGTAAGAAAGGTAGTCCTGTTGCTATAGGAAAGATTGAAAGATTTGCAGGTGATAGAGGACAACAATCTTTTGCCTGCCCTTATTCAGGTAGGAGAAAAGAACAAAAGAAGGTTGCAGTTATAGGTTCAGGGCCTGCAGGTCTTACATGTGCAGCAGAACTTGCAAAATGTGGAATACCTGTTACTGTTTTTGAATCCCTACATTTACCTGGAGGAGTTCTTGTGTACGGAATACCGGAATTTCGTCTTCCCAAAACAGTTGTTACCCGTGAAATTTCTCTTCTTAAAAGACTTGGAGTAGATATAAAAACAGATATTGTAGTGGGTAGAACAATAACCATAGATGATATTTTTGATATGGGGTACACCGCCATTTTTATAGGTACGGGAGCTGGATTGCCTTCCTTTATGGGTATTGTAGGAGAAAATCTTTTGAGGGTTTATTCAGCCAACGAATTTCTTACAAGAGTAAACCTTATGAAAGGATACCTTTTCCCTGAATATGATACACCAGTAAGTATAGGTCAGGTTGTAGCCGTTATAGGTGGAGGTAATGTTGCTATGGATTCTGCCAGGGCTTCTTTACGAATGGGAGCAAAACAGGTAAACGTCCTCTATAGAAGAACTGAACAAGAGATGCCTGCAAGATGGGAAGAATATGAAAATGCAAAGGAAGAAGGAATAATTTTTAAGTTTCTTGTTCAGCCTTTGGAGATTATTGGAGATGAAAAAGGATATGTAAAAGGTATAAAAGTGATTCACAACAGGTTAGGAGATCTTGATGCAAGCGGTAGAAGAAGTCCTGTGCCTATTGAAGGAACTCAAGAGATGATAGAAGTGAATTCAGTTATAGTGGCAATCGGTCAGAATCCCAGTCCACTTATTCCTGCTACATACAAGAAGTTAGAGATTGGTAGAAAAGGTAACATCCTTGTTGATGAAAAAACCTGTAAGACAAATATTTCTGGCATCTTTGCAGGAGGAGATATAGCAACTGGTGCAGCAACTGTCATAAGTGCGATGGGTATGGGAAAAACCGCAGCAAAAAGTATTATTGAATACTTTGTACGAAAACAAGCCTGATGTTTATTATAGTTATCGTACTATGGCTGTTTGTTAAACATAATAGGTTGGGAAAAAAGCATATCTACTATCGGAATAGGGACTTCTTTGCCCTTATCAAAATCTACTGTTCCACTATATCCGCCACCAGTATTGTCGTGTAACCTGCTTATCTCCAGCACATTCATTTTTGCCAGCATTTCTGCTGTGAGAGGTTTATCTTTAAGATGGA
>CAZYYF010000013.1:0-15199 GCA_964650875.1 uncultured bacterium | reverse complement strand
GGGCGGTAGTGACAAAACCCTAAAAATAACAGGAGGTATAATGCCGAGAAGAAAACCAACAGTTTTGAAAAGACAGCGACAGGAAGAAAAAAAGAAAAAAAGAAACAGGATTGAAAAGTCTAAAATAAAAACATCCGTGAAGAAAGCAAAACAGGCTATTTTAAACCAGACCGAAAAGGCTGAAGAAAGTGTAAGAAAAGCTTTGAGAACAATAGACAAAGCAAAATCAAAGAATGTGATTCATAAAAACACTGCTGCAAGAAAGAAAAGCAGGCTTGCAAAATTTAGAAATAAGTATATAGAACAATCGAAACAGTCTATCTAAAGAGATAATGTAGAAAAATTTCAAGTTCAGATCCGATGTGACACCTGCCTGTTTTTAAATTAAAATCAAGTTGGTAAAGAATCTGAAATTTGTTGAGGATCTCTATATCTACTGTTTTCTGACTTAAAAGGACATTTTTTAGATATATTTCAGCGGCTGCTATAATAGGAGTAAACTCCCGCTCGTTAAGACGAAGTTGTTCCATAAGCATAGCAACAAATTTTTTCTTTTCTTCCTTTCTTCTCATCCTGAAAACCTGAGGGAAAAGTCCTTTTGTCTCTTGTGGAAGAATATTTTCCGCATAACTTTTTAAGGGTGGTTTTATATCCATTCCTGTAAAAACTATACATATATGGTCCGGCGGATGGAGGAAATAGAGTTCTAATGTTTCACAGTCTGTCTTGGTAAGTTTTTCGCTGTTCTTTATATGTAACAGCCGTTTTTTTGAAAAAATAGGAAGATAATCTATCTCCTCTAAAATTTTTTCAATTTTTTCTTCTTCAGCGTAAATAGTTTTTATATCAAAATCAGATATATTATATTCTGATATCAAACTTTTTATCTTTTCAACACCTTTTTCGGTATCACCTAAAATTATACTTATATCAGAATACACCTTTTTCATTTTTCTCTATCATCCAGAAATAAACCTTACTGGCAAATTTTTCAGACACAGATTTTAATACGTCTTCTTCCTGATACCCGACAGATAAAGAAAACGCTATGGTTTCTGAAATTGTTTCTTTTAACAACAAAGAACCTTCTTTCAAGAGTTCCATTTCTGCTTCTATATAAAACTTTGCAGTTATTATCTCAGAAGCATCCTCTGATGTAGAAGAATCTTCTGAAGCATAAAAAAGAGGTTGCCTGGAGGTTTTTATAATACGTATTTTCAAAATTATATCCGCCGGCCCATCTGTGCTGGAAAGAATAAAATGGGGATTTTGAATAAATACCCGTCTTATCTCACTATTGAGATAAATATCCATCTGGGGAGTAAGAGTCAAATTCTCCACAGGCATCACAAAAATAGACTTTTCGCCTTCTCTTAAAAATTTATAGCCACAATTTGTAAAAAGCAGAATTATGCTAATTAGTAGAACGAAGTTTTTCAGACGAGATTTTTCCATAGTCAGTTTCCGGATAATTATCAGATACAATTTTATAATAATATTTTGCCGCTTTGCTTTTACCTGCCCTTTCGTAATAAGATGCTATCTCAAAATATTTTTTTGCTTCGTAATTAACAAGCCTATTTTTTATATCAAGGACTTCTTCTATATATTTGCTCTCAGGGTAAAGAACAGTAAAACTCTCTATTCTATCCTTAACAGTTTTTACTCCTGTCGTATCCGCTGTCACTGATGGAATTGAAAGATATTCAGCTTTTATCAGATAAAAATAGGCTTCTTCCCGCACAGAAGAATCTAATGTTTTTTCCATCAATTGAAGAAATACATCCCTTGCCCTGTCATACTCTTTTATCTCAAGATAGAACTTTCCGAGATATAAAGACTTTTCATCTGCCTCTTTGATGTACGGATATTGTTTAAGAACGCCTGCCAACGTATCTCCTTTTTCTTTTTCTTTCCCTTTGAAAAAGCTAAAAGAATGGGTTTCCATGCTTTTTTCAGCTATTTCAATCTTCATTCTTATAGCATCAAGAACCCTTGGAGACCCTGGATAACTATTCGTTATTCTTTCAAAATAATCAAAAGCTTTTTTTGTATCTCCTCTTTCTTTAAATATTTCTCCAAGTATAAAGCAGGACTCTGGGGCATATTCAGATTCAGAAAAATGTTTTAGCAATTTACGATGCTCATTTATGGCTTTTTCAATGTTGCCTTCGGCTCGAAACTGTTCCGCCCATGCAAACTGTTCCTCGGCTGTATCTTTAACAGCATATTTAGGATTAATCCACCTACGTGTTTGAGGTGTCCACTCCCAGTATGCAAAACTGGAAACTGCCATTAAAAGGAAAACATAGATAGTTATTTTATTTCGTGATATTAACATCTTACTCCTTTTTTCTCTTATGAGAGGTTTTTAACTCAGAAAATTTTATCCAATCTCTTATTATTGTAAGATTTAACCCACTTTAATGTCAAAAATTAAACAGTTTCCATATCAAGATAGTTAGGACCTTTTTTTACATCTACTTTTAAAGGCACCCGTAAATTCATCACGTTTTCCATAATCCTTTTTACTGCCTGATGTACTGTTTTTTCCTCTTCAGGAACTACCTCAAAAAGTAATTCATCGTGCACCTGAAGAACCATCATACTTTTCAGGTTTTTTGTATGAAAATATTCATATATGCGATTCATCGCAAGTTTAATTAAATCCGCAGCAGAACCCTGAATGGGCATATTGATAGCAGCCCTCTTTCCGAATTCTTTTTGTCTCTTATCATTACTCTGAACTTCATTGATATACCTTCTACGATTGAGTATGGTTGCAACATAACCGTTATTTTCTACAAATTCTATTGTTTTGTTAATATATTTTTTTACACCGCTAAACCTGGCAAAATATTCCTTTATAAAACTTTCAGCAGCAGATATAGAAATATTCAGCTCATGAGACAGTCCATAAGGGCCCATTCCATAAATAATCCCGAAGTTTATCGTTTTCGCAATTCTTCTCATGTTTTTTATTCCTTCTGTATCTATGGTAGGAGAAAACAACGAACCTCCAGCAAACAGGATATCAGCAGTTTCCTGATGAATATCCCTGTCTTTCTTAAAAGCATCTACCATAGAAGCATCTTCTGAAAAATGCGCAAGTATCCTTAACTCTATCTGGTTATAATCAAATGAATATAAGGTATTCGGGCGCTCTGTACAAAAAGCTTTTCTTATCTCGCTTCCCTTTTCTGTTCTTATGGGGATATTTTGAAGATTCGGGTTACTGCAGCTTAATCTACCGGTAGATGTTGCCATCTGGTTATATTCTGGATGTATCCGCCCAGTATCTTCTGAGATGTAGGGAATTAAACCTTCTATGTATGTCGAGTTTAATTTATAGTTTTCCCGGTATTGAAGAATCATATCTACTATAGGATGGGTATGTGAAAGCTCTTTAAGCACCTCATTGTTGGTAGAAAAACCTGTTTTTGTTTTTCTTCTTGTTGGAAGACCCAGCTTTTTAAATAGTACAGAAGACAGCTGTTGTGAAGAATTCAGATTAAACACCTCACCTGCTACTACGTATATTCTATTTTCCAAATCAGTAAGTTCTTTTTTCAACCTCTCACTAAACGACAGAAGAAATTCAGCATCTGTTTTTATACCATTAATCTGCAGCCATGCAAGTGTTTTAATAAGAGGAGTTTCCACCTCATCAAAAAGTTCTTTGAGCCCCATATTTTCAAGAATGTCGCTATATTCATTCCTGCATGAAAATATGTTTTCCGTCACTATTAATTTCCCTGTAACATGTTTTGCAACAGCAATATCAAAAAACGGTAGGGAAAAACTAATTCCACTTTTATTGAGTTCAACAATTTTGTCTTTTATATAAAATCCACATTTTTCTGTACTTGTGGATTCCAAAAGGCCTTTAAATCTTACAGGCTCTTTTTTAATCTCTTCGTATGTAAATATCTTATCAGGAGAAAATCCCAATATGTCTTCTGATAAAAGTTTTGCCCCATCTTTTAAATATATCTCCTTGAAATCCTGCGCAAGTTTTCTGAATTCGAGATTTTCAAACAACTCCAATAATCCTTTAACATCAGTTGGCAAAACTTTCGTATCTTCAACCGAGATATCAAAAACAATATCATCTATCAATGTCCCTAACTGCCGCCCAAATAAAGCTATATCTTTACCTTCTTGCAGTTTCTTTCTTAATTTTTCTGGAACGACCTTATTTATATTGTTAAATATTCCCTCTATATCTCCGAACTCTTTTATAAGTTTAATGGCAGTTTTCTCACCTATCCCCGGAATCCCCGGAATATTATCGGATGCATCTCCTGCAAGCCCTATAATATCAATTATTTTTACCGGTTCAAGCCCATCATATTTTTCCTTAAACCTTTTACAGTCAATAATACTTCCATTACCGGGATTGATTAAAAACACATTGTTAGAGATCAGTTGAAACAGATCTTTATCGCCGGTTAATATGTATATTCTGTTGTTATCTGTTCTAAATTTCTTTACTAAACTTGCAATAAGATCGTCTGCTTCATATCCCTGTTGCTCAAAAATTTTTATACTGAATAACTGAAGTATTTTTTTTATCACAGGTAGTTGAACAGATAATTCATCAGGCATAGGTTTACGGTTTGCCTTGTATTGGGTAAAGACTTCATGCCTTACAGTAGTTCCTGCAACGTCAAAAACAAACATAATATAATCTGGCTTTCTGTCTTTCAAAAATTTAAGAAGGCTGGTAGTAAATCCATAAATAGCATTAGTAGGTTGTCCAGTAGAGGTTTTTAAATCCCTCACACCATGGAATGACCGGTACACAAGAGAACTACCATCTACAATATATATATCTGCCATAACAACTCACCAAAATCAGTTTATCTTCAAAATATATCTTCGTTAAAAGAAAAACAAATCGTAAATATTCACTGACGTGGTTGAGTGAATATTTACAACAAATCTTGCTATTTACTGATTGCTACTTCCCTGACAACAGAATTGATTGCGGATTTACCTTTTATGGAAAGAAGTTCCATTTCCACACTTAATAAAAACGGTTTTTCCCTGTTTCTTCTCATTCTAAACTCAGGAATATATACGATATTTGTAGAACTTTCTATTCCATGAAGAAAATCGTATATCTGCTGAAGTGTAACATTTTCAATATTGAGCCTTATTTTCTCTATCTGAAAAGATTCTTTTTCTGTGATGGGAAAGGGTTTTATTGCCATAATGTTTTTTTCAATTTTCTGTTGCTCTATAAGCCTACTAATGTAAGAAAAAAGAGAGAAATTAGGATTAGATGTTTTTAGTATATTTTCTTCTTCTTTCTTCTTTTTAGATTCATACTCGCAACAAAGTTTTTCTAAAAGCTGCATATCTGATTGTTTTTGAGAAATAACCTGATTCAATGCATCAAGTTTTCTTTTACCCGGACTGTAAATAAACTTATATTCAAAAATAAACACACACAACATAAGGAGAAAAAGTTTTTTGTCATTCATACTCTATGATCCCTAAAGTCATATTAAAAGATACTCGGTTTTTCTCGTCGAAAGAAATTGCCCCAATAGTCATATTGTTGAATTTTTTGGAAGCTGAGACCTTGTTTTTTACCTCTTCAAGTGCCTTAAGAGATTCTATACGGCCCACGATCGTAACATTGTTTGAAGCAATAGTAAACTGCTCTATTTCGACATCAATCGTTTCTGGAAACAGGGATGTCACATCCGCCATTACTTTCAAAACAGATGGATATCCTGACATGGTATCAAGTCTGGTAGTTTTCTCCGCAATTTTTTCCTTTATCTGGACAAGGGGATCTACAATACGTGTTACATCAGGACAGGCTATCCTGAATGTTTCCTTCATCTGACGTATAATATCATCTCTGTACTTTTCTTTCTCAGATAACCTGAAATAAGGACTAAAAGAAAGGGTAGATACAACAATAAAAAAGAAAAAATAGAAAAAAATAGAAACAGGCATTTTTTTCTTTACTGTTAATTTTCTTAAATTTAATGGTTTTATTCTGTATGCATTGTTATTTACTATGCATGGAAAAAAGAAGGATTTATCAATATCCAATAAACATTTCACATCCTGTGCATCTCTCAGTATATCTCTTAATTCATTTTTTACTTCCTCATGACCTAGAAAAAATAAGAAAGATTCCTGGACAGATAAAATAGTTTTTAACATATCCTTCATTTTACCTGTTTGCGTATCTGCAAAGGAATACGAACCTATAAGTTGCCCTTTTTCTATAACATTTACAAGTACATAATTTTGTAAGGCATAAATACCTATATAATTCTTCTTTGAAGTTTGCTGGTTAAGCACAGAAGTAAAAATAGTAGCATCAGAAAAGAAAAAAAGTTTTAACTTTTGTTTCTTTGCAATATCCTGCCAGTAAAGATAAATGGTATCTTTTATTGCATAGATATTAACAGATGTTTTTCCACCAGACATCCTGTAAAATTCAAAATGGTAATAAAAATTTGAAGGGGATTCGGGAAGCAGTTCTTCAAGTTCCTGTGGCAATATCAGCATTACCTTGTTTACACTTGTGAAAGGCACCTCAATCCTTCTGAATATCATCTCAGGTTTTGATACTATTACATTTAAAACACCACCTTTTAGTTTTTCCAGTAAAGGTCCCGCATCTTTTTTATTAATAACACCCTTCTCTGAATTAAAAGAGTAGATAATATTTTCCTGGTTTAGATAAAAAGTTAATGTTTTCATATAATAGTCCATCTCAAAATGTTTATTTTTTTGTCATCCCTGTAGAGATAAACTTTCATTGTCTTTTCAAACCCTTGGTTATCAGAAACATTTGAAGAGACGCAATAATAGTTGCTTTTAAAAGAAATAGCACTCTTGTTTTTAATATACACTTCTTTATTGATATTCATAATAATTTTCTCATCCAGAGGTCTTGTCTCGCGCTCAGAAAGTATTTTTTCCACATTGGCTGATGTAAAACCGATTGCCCTTAATATTTCAGGCGCACATCTATTGACATTAATTTTACCATCGGAAACAACAGTCATAAAATTTATAATTGTTTTTTTCTTTTCTTCTGCTTTTACCTCACTATCAAACACACTATCTTCGGAAACATCTCTTATAAGTAATATTTCTTCTGGAGTATACAAACACCTGTTTGATGGTGTATAAGAAAACCCCTCAGTACGATAATAAAAGGACTCAGCGCCATTGTCTCTGGGAATATCATCTTCATCTATCCAGTCAAGAAGAGAGTCCCTTAAAACTACCGAATACCCTGTAACTGTAAAAAAAGTATTGAATATATCCTGCAAGGTAGAATTTATCTCTCCTTTCTCTGTTCCGAAGATACTGTTAGGATTAATCTTTGCATTTTCGTCCTCTATTTTTACATTAAGACACATTCCTTTCAACTCATAGTTTTTTTCTTTTGGCCAGTTTCTATCAACAGAAAAAGAAGATTTTTCTTGTTCCTCCTGCAATCTGATGATTTCCTTGCCTATTTCTATTCCCATCTCTGCAAAATAATCCATTTGGGTAGATATTGAAACTCTGGCAAGGGTATCAATATAAACCTTTGACCTATGCTGAAAAAATAAAACCATAGCTGACATCGCAAGAGTTATAGCTAATACAAACACAAGAACTATCCCGCTATTGTTTTTTAGCATTTTTTCCATTTACCGGCAGCGCCACAGGATAAAAAATTTTCTCTCCTGCATGCTGTACTTCTATAGCCAATGCAACAAGTTTTTCTTCTTCCTGTACGTCGTAATTCCATGTCTCCCCGTCATAAAATAAAAAGTCAATGTTTTCACATTCTTCCAGTATGGGAATTGTAAAAACATATCCTGTCAACAGGTTTGTCTGTTGCCTTATCAATATCTCTCCTTTTTCTGTTAATTGAACACAATATTTTACAAGGGATGGATAAAATGTTTTTTCATCTATATACTTAAAAACAACCTCTTTCTGCTGGAAGATGTAGTCAGAATCTCTTTCAGTTACAAAACTTTTTCCTTCTTTATAAAATTGATGAAGAAATTTCATCAATATTTCGGAAGACTTCATATTTTTCTGAAGTTCAACACTCAGTCTACTGACTGAAAAAAAAGTCATATATATCAGCGAAAAAAGCAGGAAGATTATAACAGTAGAAATAAGTACCTCTACTAACGTAAAACCTTTTTGAGAATCCAAAATCAAATCCCTCCTGATTCTATCTTTATAAAAGGCACTACTTCTTCATATTCACTTTTTCCATTTGATATCTTAAGACTGTAAGGAACAAATACAACATCATATTCTGTATCTGCTATGCTAACATCCGAAAGGAAGATTTCCCATGAATATCCTTCAAAAGGCTGTGGAAATATACCATTATCAGCTTCAATCTTTTTGTCCTCCATTCTCAGTTCTTCCACCTTCCACCTTGCAAGGATAGCATTGTTCTTATTGTCGTTTAATAACCTGATATGTTTAACCGACAGAAGGTAACCTTCTAAACAAACCATGCCTGCTATGGCAAAAATAGCAAGTGCAATTAAAACTTCCAGCAAAGTGAAACCTTTTTCATAGCGGATATGTTTCATTAAAATCAACAGCTCCTTCAAGAATTTCCACTGATGAGAAATAAGGGTTGAAAAAAAGAGTATAATATTCGTTGTTAGATGGGTCCATTAATACTAACAGTCCAAATTCTTTCGTCCCATCAGGTAGAATAGAAAACTTGATTTTGCCCTGTGAAATACTTTCCTGAGAATTCTCGCCTTTGATAAAAACCAGGTCCGTTTTAATATACTCAACTTCAGCAATATCTTCAAACCCGGTTTCATCTACAGGTTGTTCTTCTGGTATAGCACAATAACTGTTTGTATCAAAGTCTACTGTCAAAAAAAATACCTTTTTATTCGTGATGGCTTCTTTTTGTGCTTTTTCTATCTCATTGACGATTTCCAGAAGTTTATCATTTTCCTGAAGAGGGATTATGGCCTTTACTGCGGGGAAGGCAAGATAAAAAAAAATCCTATAATCATTATAACCATCATCAATTCAATAAACGTATAACCACACTTAGAAACTTTATACCTGGGAGCTAGATATATCTGCATCAGCACCATCCCCTCCTTCTTTACCGTCTCTCCCGAGGGAAATTATTTCATAATCTTCCCCTGCTCTTCCAGGACTTAAATATATATACTCATTACCCCAGGGGTCTAAAGGCAGGACATTTTTTTCAAGATACCCGCCTTCTCTCCATTTGGTAGGAATCCGTCCAACTGAAGGTTTTTCTATTAAAGCCTGCAAACCTTGTTCTGTACTGGGATAAAAACCATTGTCAAGATAAAACAACCTTAAGGTCTGTTCAAAATTTTTTATCTGCATCTTCGCCGCCGTAATTCTCGCTTCATCAATCCTTCCGAAAAATTTTGGCATAACAGTCATCGCGAGAATACTAAGAATAACAATTACTGCCATCAGTTCTATAAAGGTAAATCCTTTTTTAATGTTTCCTTTCCACATTTTCCCCCCCCTGACATCTTAATTTCTTTTTTCTTATGTTGTCCATTTATATTTCCTTCCATCTACCTCAAAGATTGGCTTATCTGGAAGATGGGAAGCAATACAGCAAGCACTATAATTCCTACAAAACCTCCCATGAAAAGAATCATCGCAGGTTCTAAAAAATTAACAAATCTTGTTGAAGTTGCAGTTACATCTTCTTCATATATATCGGCTATTCTACCGAACATCTCAGAAAGGGTTCCGCTTCTTTCCCCGGCGCTGATAAGCTGGGTTACAAGATAAGGAAAATACTTGCTATTTTTAAAAGCAACTGAAAGTGCTCCTCCCTTTGACAGAAAATCCATTATCTCTTTGACCTCTTTTTTCAGTGTAGGGCTTGTTAACACCTGACCTGAAATCTTTAAGGATTCGATGATTTCCACTCCTCCTTCAAGCAAAATAGAAATGGTACTTGCAAAAAGAGAGATTTCCTTTTTTAAAATCACATTACTCAAAAAAGGGACTTTTAACCTGAAAAAATCAAGGAGATACCCTTCCTTATATGTTGTTAAAACCTTTTTTATAACGTAGAACAGGCCAATAACTCCGATAATTACATAGAACCAAAATGCCTTAAAAAACGTACTCACCTTCATTATAATCAGTGTGGGAACAGGTAAAGTCAGGTCTATCTCAGAAAAAATTTTAGTGATTGTAGGAGTCACAAACGAAAGAAGAAATATAAAAACACCTATTGAAACGACAAGCATAAAAACAGGATAACTCATTATACTGGCCAGCTTACTCTTAAAAGCCTGACGTCTTTCAAGAAAATCAGCTACTCTCATAAGTATTTTATCAAGGGTTCCGGTTTCTTCACCTACTTTGACCAGAGAAATAATCATAGGAGAAAAAATAACAGGATATGCCCTTAATGCTTCTGAAAAAATTTTGCCTTCTCTTATACTACGTTGAATTTCAGTGAAAATTTTTTTCAGCCTTGGATTTTTCATCTGAACAGTAACACCGGTAAGACATTCATCAAGAGGTAGACCTGATGCTACAAAAGTAGCCAATTCCCTTATGGCTAGCACTACATCTCTTTCCTTTATTTTACCTGAGAAAACCATAGGGTGATGAGAGACATATTCTGAAATGTTTATAACATAAAAACCATCCTGCTTTAATATTTTTCTGACAATATTTTTATCTTCTGCTTCTATCGTTCCAGAAACCCTCTTCCCTTTTTTATCCAGTGCTGTATATGTATAGGTAGCCATATTTTCAAACTTCTTGAGTGACCCTTAAAACTTCCGCAATTGTTGTAATACCCTTCTTGATTTTTTTTGCACCGTCCATTCTTAAGGTTATCAATCCTTTCTTGAGTGCTGACTTTTTAATCTCTACTGAAGATACCCTTTTCAGTATCATATTTCTTATATCATCGTCTATTAGTAAAAGTTCAGATATACATGTCCTGCCGTAATATCCTGCCTTAAAACATAAAGAGCACCCTTTTCCCTCTTTATAGGTTCCATCTCGCAGATCATCTTCTCCAAGAGATACCTGCTTTAGTTCTGAAAGCGATGGGGAGATATTTTCTGAACACTCATTGCAGTTCATCCTTATCAACCTCTGTGCCATAACCCCTATAAGCGATGAAGCTATTAGATATGGTTCAACACCCATATCTGTTAATCTTATAACAGCACTGGTAGAATCATTGGTATGCAAAGTGCTAAATACAAGATGCCCGGTTAAAGATGCCTGTATAGCCATCTCTGCTGTTTCCTTATCCCTTATCTCTCCTACCATTATTATATTGGGGTCATGCCTCAATATAGACCTTAAACCATTAGCAAACGATAGTCCAACCTTGGGGTTCACCTGTATCTGATTTATACCATCTAAATTATATTCAACAGGATCCTCAAGGGTTACAATATTTATACCAGGGTTGTTAATCTTGGAAAGTGCAGCATATAATGTTGTCGTTTTGCCGCTACCAGTTGGTCCAGTTAAAAGAATAATACCATGGTCAAGATGTATCAACCTGCTAAATTTTTCATAGTTTTCGTCAAGAAACCCCAGCTCTTCAAGTCCAAACAAAAAAGAGCTTCTGTCAAGAAGCCTCATAACCACAGATTCACCAAAAAAAGTGGGAATAATAGAAACCCTTATATCTATTTTCTTTCCGTCTGTTTTTATTGAAGCCCTACCGTCCTGCGGAACTCTTTTTTCAGCAATGTCAAGATTGGAAATTATTTTTATTCTTGTCACAATAGCAGGGTGGTATTTTCTCGGCAGTATAAAGATATCATGCAGCAGACCATCTATCCTGTATCTTATTTTCAAATCAGTTTCGCCACAGTGAATATGGATATCACTCGCCCTCATAGAAATAGCCCTGTACATAATCTGGTTTACAAGCCTAATAACAGGAGCTTTATTTGCAAGGTCAAGCAGATCCATACCATTTGTATCTATATCTTCTTCAAGATATATTGCATTTTCCGAGCTCAGGTCTTCTATTACTTTTTTTGAAGAACTGGGCTGGTAATAATACTTTTCAAGACATTTATTAATAACATCTGAGGAAGAAAGGGCTATTTTTAATTCCTTATTAAGCTTAGACTTCAGTTCACCTATGTCTATTTTAAGTAAATCGTCTGTGACAACTATTACTTCATTTTCACCGTTTTTCAGAAACAGCAGGCAGTTATTTTTAAGAAAAGAAAAGGGGAATAAAGAAAGAAGTTCAGAGTCAACCATCTCTTCTGGATTTTCTATCCACAAAATAGAATTGTTGTCCATCATATTACTTTTTTTCTTCTCCAATAATTTTTTGCTTTTCTGTGGTTAATTCTATGGCTTTCTCAAAGGTAGTCATAATCCTGGGTGTAATAAAAATAAGAAGGTTTGTTTTAACAGAAGTCATCTCCTCTTTTCTAAACAATTTGCCGAGAAGAGGAATATCTCCTAAAAGAGGTACTTTTTGTACAGATTTCCCTTTATCTTCTCCAACAAGTCCCCCTAAGATAATTGTTTCGTTATTAGGCACTATCAGATTTGTTTCAGCTGACCTTTTTGCCGTTGTAGGTTGTCCGTCTATAGAACCTGTAATTTTAGTAACCTCCTGGGATATCTTCAATCGTACATATTTATCCTGGCTTATCTGAGGTGTAATCTTAAGCACAATACCAACATCTTTATAATCGTAGCTTCTTATGGTATCACCAGTAGAACCTGAGGCATCCTGTATAAACCTGGTTTCTTTCAGATATGGAATATTTTCACTCACATTGATAGAAGCCTCATAGTTATCCGTAGTCATTATCTGTGGAGTGGAAAGAATATTAAAGTGCGCATCCTTTTCAAACATCCTTAGAATTGCACCCCTTGAAAGATTTTTATGAACAAACCCGACTTCCAGAAACCCTGAAGCAGAAGCAGTATTAGTTAAATTTCCAAGTCCTTCTCCTACCAGTGTTCCTGTATATTCTCCGCCATTGTAAGTGTTAGCCAGAGTTAATTCAACTCCCATTTCCTTGGCTTTGTCAAAACTTACTTCTATAATAGTGGCTTCTATAAGCACCTGATTGGTAAGGACATCCAGTTCCTTAATAATTTTTTCAATACCAGGTATATCAGCAGGATCAGCATAAATAATTAATGAATTGGTTGCTTTAGCAGAAACTACCGACGGCTGTATAGGAGGCACCTCACCTCTCTTTACAACAGTTCTCTGCTTTGATAAAATCTGAGTTAACACCTTTGCTACCTCTTCGGCATCTGCATTCTGTAGCTTGTAAATAGTCATTTCTTCTTTGCCCGGCGTAGGAGGAACATCTATTTTAGCTATAATCTCCTGTAATTTTGCGACATTCTCCCCTATATCAGAAATAAGCACACTGTTTGTCCTGCTATCAATAGTAATCTGCCCACCTTTCGTAATATAGGGTGTAATAACCTGAGAGATTGTTTCAGGAGGATAATATTTCAGAGGAATAATTTGTATTATGAAATCTTGCATTTTATCTGGAGAAACAGATCCTGTGTTGATATCTCTTGCTCTTGTCCTGCCGTCAGTTATAGGGATGATAAGGGAGACTCCCTCTTTTCGGATAGCGGTAAAACCATAAAGGTTGAGAATCGACTTAAAAATATCTTCTATGTCTTCTGCGGAAACAGGTTTATAGGAATAAACCGTTATATTGCCCTTTACATTAGGGTCTATAACATAGTTTTCTTTAGTAAATTCCCCTACGAATCTTATAAACGTTCTTATATCTATATTGTTAAAGTTAAGGATGAAATCTTTTCCAAATCCCAATCCTGAAGTTAAGAAAAAAAATAAACCCACTACTTGTACTTTCTTTTTCATATTATACATTTTTAGTAACCTATTAGCATCCGTAAGTGTGTTACTTACTAACAATGGAAATCCACAAAAAGTTACTTTTGATGGGCTATTACCATTTCCTGTAAATATTCACTCAACCACGTCATAAAAAACATTCCTCGTAATGACAACACGGTGTCCCGTGAATATTTACCATTTCCTTTTTTATTCCATAGGAATAGTACCTTCGCGTTGTCTTTGCGTCACACTATATTTGCCAGCAAAACTATCTATGGCAGTTTGTAGTTCTTTTTTTACAGCTTCATCTTCTTCGATCCTCATCCTTTCCATGAATTTTATCAGGATATCGTAGCTTACATCCATTTTAGATATAACACGAACAGCATTTCTCCTCAACTCTGGATTTGGGTCATCAAGATATTTTATCATAGTATCAGGAACACCAAACATCCCTTCAAGGCTTGCTGTGGTTGTGGTAGTTCCTTCCTCTTTTGCTCCTTCTTTAATATACCATTCTATCGCATCTGTAATGGTTTTTCTCACTTCCATATTAGTTTCATATTTGAGCCTCACAAGCAACGTTCTTAAAGCCATCAGCTGATAAACATCTTGGTTTTCATTATCATTGTTTGAAGAATCTTTTGAACCAGCTTTTTTCAATGCCTGAGTGGCATATATCTTTGTGGCGTAATTTCTTATGATAGGCTCAGGGTCGCTCATCATTCGCAGAAGGGTTGTATCTGTTCCCATAATAATATCCAACCCTGCCGACGCAAGGTCTCTCACTTCAGGATCTGGGTCAGCAAGCAGAACATAAAGATCAGGAACATAGATGATCGCTCCGAGATTAGTACCTGAATCATCATCATCGCCCTCGGACCCTGTATTGCCAAAAATACGGCTTCTTATACTGTTGTCATTTTCGCTGGTATTATCATCAGAAGTAGAAGAAGTGGAAAGCCCCTTTGCTAGAGACTGAATCGCCTGTTTTCTTACATTAGGATCAGGATGCCTTAACATACCGCCTACAATATAGGCTGTAAGTAGACTATTAATTCTATTTTTTTTACCCTCTTCATCATCTTCATCACTTGAATCTTTTGAAAATCTGCTTGTACTACTACTGGTTCTACTACTACTTTTTGAAGAAGTCTGTGCATTTAAACTACATGTAGAGGAAACAAAAAATATTAAGGATAACACACCCGCGATTAACTGTTTTTGTCTTTCCATTGTTAACCTCCTTGGTCCACTGTGAACTTTTCTCCAGTAAGGACCCTTAGATATTCTTCCCTTCCTTATATATTATACCTTTTTATCCTTGCATATGTAAGA